>JAUVIX010000026.1 GCA_030592565.1 Chlorobiota bacterium | reverse complement strand
CAATCGGATACGAGTTTGAATAAATTAGGTAGATTTTTGATCAACAAATGTAATCTCAAATTAGAGAAATGGGATTCGGCAATTATTTGGTACGAAAACATTATTCAGAATCCTCAAAATTTTGAAGACAGCATTTTTGCAATTATCGACCTGGGATATGCTTACATGCTAATAGAAAACGGAGGGATGAAGTCATCAGGCTATGTAGGTACAATGCCGCAATACAAATTTGCAACAATTGAAGCTTTTGAAGAAAACAGGGATTACCTACTTTCGCTGCTTCCTGGCGATGCAACAAAGATTTCGGATGCAACTAAAAACAGGATTTCGGCTTTGAATAGTGGCGAACTGTTGCAGAATATTCCAAACCCCTTCAGCGGAAAAACAAAAATCTTCTACAAATTAGAGAAAGAGGTTTTTGTTACAATAAATGTGTTCGGCTACACAGGCAAACTAATTAAAACCTACACCGAAGGCGAAAAGTCCGAAGGAGTTCACAGTGTTGAGTTTAACTCCAAAGGTCTGCCAACAGGAATGTACTTTTACTCAATAGATGTGAACGGAGTACGAACCGACAGTAAGAAGATGATTGTGGAATAGGAAGGGGAGTTACAAGACCTGGAAATTAAACCTTATAATCTGTGGGGCTTTTCTGTTTGAGAGGCCTCGCAGTTTTTAAACCTTAATTATCGGATTTCATTTAACCATAAAGTTCAAGAAGGGTTATCTCCGGCTTCATTCCTACTCTTCCGGGATAGCCCACAACACCAAGACCTCTGTTTACATAAAGATATTTTGGTCTATTTTCAGGCATTTTTTTATCGGAATATAATCCAGCCCAGTATTTATAGGCATATTGTGCAGGGCTCCATCTTACTCCTTTAATCTCGAAACCAAACTGACCGCCGTGGGTATGACCAGCAAGAGTAAGGTCGATATGAACATCCGACTGTCTGACCTTATTTTGCCAGTGAGTAGGATCGTGCGAAAGAAGAATTTTAAATGGAACATCCTCCGTGCCTTGAGCAGCCTCATCCAAATCGCCAAATCTCTGGAAGCGTGCATAGGAACCCCAATTCTCAACTCCAATAATGGCAATGGAATCATCACCTTTTGTAATTATCTCATTCTCATTCAAAAGCAAATTCCATCCCAGCCTTTTATTCAGGTCATACATCTGGGTCATGTTCTCCTCTTTAGCAGCATCCGACGACCATGTTGAATAATCACCATAGTCGTGATTGCCAAGAACGGAGAAGCTACCATATTTTGTCTTTATCTGTTTCAGGACATCTTCAAACTCAAATGCCTCATCAGTTCTGTAATTTACCAGATCGCCTGTAAAAAAGAACAGGTCGGGCTTAAGGTCATTAATCATCTTAACCGCCTCTGCAAGTTCATCATTCGAAAGCCAGTTGCCAAGATGCATATCGGCAAGCTGCACAATACGCAGCCCGCTAAACGATTCAGGCAGGTTAGGAATTTTTATTTTTGTTTTGATAATATTAAAATCATAAACCCATCTGAACATCCCCGTAAAAAGGGTTCCAAACATTACACCTCCCGTAACCAAACCAACTTTCTTAATAAATGCACCTCTTGTAATTGTTTCTCCAATATGTTCTTCTGATTCTTCCTTTTTCTTATTAAGTAATAACCTCACATATTTAACCAGGTCAGAAATAATAAAGAATGTTGCAACAACTATCTTTGAGGTGTAGCTAATAATTACAAAGCCCATCATATATGATCTCACGCTCTTGTTCCACTCGGAATATGGCAGAAAAAAGTCAGAAAAAATAAACGTTCCAAGCAATATCATAGGCGACCAGTAAGCGATGCCTAAAAGCCATCTTTTCCAGGTACTACAAGCCTTTACCTTATGCTTTAGTGCGATAAAGAGGTAGATGTCGAACAGAAATAAAACAACAAATACAGGAAATCTGCCGGTAGCCTTTGGGTAGATATTCGCTACAACAAAATACGAAACTACAACAAGAATAACCGACAATATAATATACAGAATTTTTTTCATTAAGACAAATAACTAAGTTTTTACATATTTTGTTTCAATATGAATAAAAATATTCTGAACAACAGACAGTTGGGAAATAATAAAAGTTGTCATGTTTGTTTTTGACTCTTCAAAGGTTTAGGCTACGCTTCAACCTCTGCTTTTTCTTGTTGGGGCTTTATCCATTTATGCTAAATCACAATAATTATCATCCACCATTACAGACTTTAAAAAATATCGACAATCTCCAACTTGTTTCCATTGAACACAAACGTCTCTCCGACCCTCTTCCCCTGCATAGCCTTATAAACAGGCACCATTGGTGATATTGCGTAATAGGATTCTCCGTCAACCTCAATTTTTCCGATGCTTACTGAAATAAACATTTTCTGATTGCTGGTAACAACAGCAGCTCCGAAATCAACTTTGTCAAATTGTTTGTCTAACGGGATTATATTCAGCACATCAAGAAGCTCCCGGGATTTCTGTAACTGTGAGGCAAACAGGTCTCGCTTGCTCAGGAGCTGTGCACGATAGGCATCATACCTGTCTCTGGGGCAGCCATAGTCGTTTGCCATTTTCTGTGCATCTTCCATTTCATACTTTAAAGTGTCAATATTTTTGGATTGCACATTCTTGCAAACATCCAGTATTTTTGCTTTAAGTTCTGGTTTGTTCATAGTTTTGCGTTTGTAAACACTTTATAATTCCTACTCCTACTTATCATGGAGCCAGATACAGAAAGGAAATTGGCAGAAGTCGATACTTTATCGCCATTACCACTACCGCCCATTCCGTCAAAGGTAAATATCTTTTGTATAAAAAGAATTACGGAAAAATGAACTTCAATATACCAGAATATCTCCTCAAAGGATGTGAGAGTTTCCCCCCATTCTGTCATAGCAGTAAAATTAAGGTTTGTAAATTGTCGAACAAAAATAAAAAAACATTGTGCATCAAAGTAGTCCTAGAACTATTATATCAAAACTACCAACGTATAATATCACTGCTGGCCTCTTCTTGATTCCTTGCAAATTTGTAAAAGGAAATGGAATTAAAACAATATCACCTTTCTTCATTAAAACTTCTCAATTAAGTCAGATTCATTGTATAATTCATCTTCATCATTTAAAAAATCAAACGAATTTGATTTTGAAGTCAATTTCATTATACCTTCTGCTAATTTTTTATCATCATATGTTTTCAAAAGAAAGTCAATATAATCAGAAACCTCTATTAATCTCCAATCAGGAAGTAGTGAAATATTATTAATTGTCTTATTTATTAAAATTTCTCTATTCATAACTTTATGGTCATTCTTTTTACAAAGATAATACTTTTCTTAAATCATAGAACGAATTGGCAAAAATTATCACAAAATCAATCCAGCTTAAACCAACCCTCAACCAGCACAGTTTTGTCTTTCGGTTCGTCTTTGTGTCTGAACTCGTTTGTTTGCTTATTGTAGATGTAGTCTTTTTTCCACTCATCTAAATTTGCAACTATTTCGTGAAGGCCATTTACAACTGTGTATAATTCTTCATCTTTCATTGTAGGATGTAGTGAAAGCCGTACCCAACCAGGTTTTTCGGAGAGATCGCCGGAATTTATCTTTTCGGTAATCTCATGCGAAAACTCATAACTAACGTCAAGCAAGTAATGGCCGTAAGTACCTGCGCAGGCGCATCCTCCCCTGACCTGTATACCCCAACGATCATTAAGAATTTTTACTATCAGGTTGTAGTGTATATCCTCAATATAAAAAGAAAATACACCCAGCCTCTCATGAATATTATCAGCCAAAATATGCATTCCAGGCACTTTCGACATCTCCTTAAAAGCAATCTTAACAAGCTCCTCTTCCCGCTGTCTGATATTGGCAGTTCCCATCTGATCCTTAAGCTCAATACAAAGAGCTGTCCTTATAGCTTGTAAAAACCCCGGAGTACCACCATCCTCACGAGCCTCAATATCATCAATATATTTATATTCGCCCCAGGGATTTGTCCATTCCACTGTTCCACCACCAGGCTGGTCAGGTGTAGGTAATTGATAAAGCGATGAATCAAAAATCAAAACTCCTGAGCTGCCAGGGCCACCAAGGAATTTATGGGGAGAAAAGAAAACAGCATCCAGTCTCTCCATTGGATCGTCGGGATGCATATCCATATCAACATAGGGCGCGGAAGCGGCAAAATCAATAAAACATAAACCACCATACTCATGCATAATCTTAGCCATCTCGTGATAAGGAGAAAATACACCTGTAACATTGGAACATGCAGAAAAAGTTCCAATCTTCATTTTTCTGTCCTTGTATTTTTCAAGCTCACGTCTAAGATTATCAGCATCAACAGTTAGCCCATCACCAGGAGGAATTACAACAACATCAACCATTGTTTCATACCAGGAAGTATGGTTTGAATGGTGCTCCATATGCGTTATAAAAACAACAGGTCTCTCTCTTTTTTTCATACAATCAGTACCATACAACTCACCACAATGTTTGAGCCCGAGGATCCGCTGAAATTTATTTATCACGCTTGTCATTCCAGAACCGATAGTGATAATAACATCATTGGGGCCGGCATTAACATGTTGTTTTATCTTTTTATGGGCAAGATGATAAGCCTTAGTCATCAGGGTTCCTGTCTCGGAAGTCTCAGTATGTGTATTCCCGACATATGGACCAAAAGTATTTGAAATTCTATCTTCAATAGGATGATATAGTCTTCCACTGGCAATCCAGTCAGCATATATCATAGTTTTGTTTCCATAAGGAGTTTTAAAAATAAGGTCATTCCCTATTACATTCTCTTTGAACTTCTTAAAATAGCTTTCCATTTCCGATCTCTAATTTTTGATGACAAAAATATAAATTATTCTTCTTCTGATAAAAATGTTTGATAAATTCACAAAACCTGTTCATTCTGCAGAACTAGCTTTCATACAAATGAACAATGTTTCAGACGCTTTCCACCTTAGAAAAGTTGGCAATTAATACTCAAAAAAATTGTATTATTGCATAATTAATTTCAAAACGTAAAAGCAATATTCACTGATTCCTATATACTTATAATATCAATCAGCTTACTTGTTATCCTATCGTACCTGTACAGCTCCATATCCATAAGAACTAAAATACCATCAGTATTGCTGCTCCTGTTCACAGGAATAATTTTTTCTGCACTGTATCGTAATGCCGGATATGAGTTACCAGACACAAAAATTGCTTTACAGTTTTTCGGGATTATAGGAGTTATACTCATAGTTTTGGAAGGCTCTCTGGAGTTAAAACTTGAAAAGAATAAGCTGGACATTTTCAGAGGGAAAAAACTTACACAAAATGTTGACATTTTCAAACTCCGGCAAGGCATCGACCGTTTCCGGCTGATTACAAATGAATCGGCATTTTTAATACGCACATTTTTCTTTTTCATTTTTGGAGCATCGGTAAGTATTGCACTGCTATTCGATTTCCGTATTGCAATTACAGGAACAATAATAGTGCTACTACTTTACGGAATCCGTTTCCTCTATCTAAAATTTCTGATGAGGCGAGATGTATATCCCGAACTTTTTATTGCACCCCGCGGACTAATAACAATATTGCTCTATTATGCAATCCCCGAGAAATACAGCATTGGCATCATAAGCGAAGGAGTTCTGTTTTTTGTGATCCTGGTAACCAGCCTTGTGATGATATTTGGACTAATGAGCAATAAAGACTCTATTCCTGAAATGGAAATTTATGTTGGTGGGGAGAGGGTGGAAGAGGAGTGAGATAGGGGTTATGGGTTGTGGGTTAGGCGTTGAGGGTTATGTGTTAAGAGTTACTCAATCTGTAGGATATGTGCACTCTGTCCACTTGATCAACTTTACTTAAAAACAGCCTCTATTTTGTCTATTATACCCAATTAACTAATCCCCCCTGGTGATTTTAATAAGTGTAACCTCCACATCTCCACCTTGTGGTGTGAGGCTTATCCAGTCGTTATCCTCTGTAAACCATTTATCCTGCTTACCAATAGGGATGATAAATTCTTTTGTTTTATCAGTTGCAGGTATGGGAATCATAAACCCGCCATTCTTACCGCTTCCCTTTCCATAGCTCATAACAACCCTGAACTCATTTCCGGTAATATTTTTGGCTTTTAAATAAATAAGACTTGCTTTTCTGTTTGTGATTGTAACAGGATCGAAAGTGAATTTCTCAACAGCCTGATTGGCGATGGTAACAGGTGAACCCATCACATTCCTAACCGCATTCTCATCCAGTATCTTCAAAATTTTGTTAACCATCTCATCAGGATAATCCTCGTCAGGTTTTATCTTTTTCGCCATACGGTATGAATCGAGTGCCTTACCAAAGACATTAGCAGAGAAAAACTTATCAGCATCGGCAATTGCCTTATCATAATTCATTTGAATCCGCTCCATCTCGGCTTTAAATATCTTGTTAATAGCTTCTATCTGACCTTTAGGATATATCTCTTCCGGCATCAGAGCTGCAGCCTCGACATACTTTGATTTTGCATCACCATACTCTTTTGCCTTAAACGACTTCTCTGCGACAGCTATCAGCTTGGAATAATTTGCCTGCAAGGTTGCAAGGTCAGTCACTAACCGCTCAATTTCGGCAAGTTTCTGAACAGGATACTCCTCTGCAGGCCTTATTTTCAATGCTTCCTGATATTTCAGTTTTGCCTGATCGTATTGCTTATTTGCCATAAAAGCATCAGCCTCTCCTACCTTGGCATTATAAGTTTCCTGAACTGAAAGCTCCTGAGCAAGAATAATATCGGCAATAGCTTTCAATTTATCTTTAGGATATTGCTCATGGGGTAACACTCCCAAAGCTTCATTATATTTTTCTTTTGCTTTTAGATAATCCCTGGAATCCATCATCCTGTCAGCAGCGGCAATTATCCTGTTATATTCAGCCTGCTGTGCCTTATGACTAGCAATAAGATTTTCAATTTCAATGATCTTCGTTTTAGGATATTCCTCTTTAGATTTAATATTTGAGGCTTTCATATATGAGAGCTTGGCCTCGGAATAATTCTTTAATGCAAACAGGTTGTCTCCTTGTGAGATCGCATCATTATAATCCTTCTCATTCTTAGCCTTCGACGCAAGCATCGTTGTAATTTCCGCTATTCTGTCCTGAGCTTTCTTTGAGCCGGGCTTCAGCTTAACAGCATCCTGATATCTCGACAGAGCCTGATCATAATACTCCTGCTTATAGCTTTCGTCGGCATCACCCATCGCTTTATTGAATTGCTCATTTATGGCCATCTCCTCCTTCTGTTTTTTCTCAATTTCAAAAAGCTTATCCTTCGGATATTGCTCTGTTGGACGGATTGTGCTGGCAGTCTGATATTGAACCATAGCCTTATCATACTTAGCCTGTGCAAACAATGCATCTCCCTCCTGCAACAGTTCATTATACTGTCCCATTGCGATTTTCTGACTTTGCAATATCTTGTCAATCTCCTTGATCTTATCAGACGGATATTTTGCGTCAGGTTTTAGCTTTAACGCCTTTTGATACTCTATCTTTGCCTCAATGTACTGTTTTTCATTAAAAAGCTTGTCGGCAGCAGCTATTGCCTTTTCATATGAATTCTGTTGCGCCATAATGGACGCAAGCAAACCTGAAACTTCCTGAATCTTCGATTTGGGATACTCCTCATTGGGCTTTAACTCCGCAGCCTTTTCATACTCCGACTTAGCACCCTCGTAATCCTGTTTCATAAACAATTTATCACCAAGGGCAATTGCATCTTTGTAATTTGACTGCAACTGATCGGCAGCATTTGTAATTGATGCAATCTCAGCGATTTTTGTAGCAGAATACTCTTTATCAGGCATTATCTTTTGTGCCTCTTTGTATTTCAGCTCTGCACTTTTATATTGTCCCGAATTAAAATAGTTATCGGCAGTTGTAATTGCATTATCATAAGACTCCTGAATAACTTTCAGATTATTAAGGATATTATCTATTTCAACAATCCTTTCTGTGGGTTTAGGCTCGTTGGGTTGAATATCCAGCACTGACTGATATTTTGTTTTAGCATCCTGATAAGACTTATCCCTGAACAACTGGTCAGCCTCAGTGATAATAGTGGCATACTGTTGCCCTTTTTCAGCACGCTCTTTTAAAATTGTATTGATCTCAGCAATTTTCGTTGCCGGATACTCATTCCCGGGAATCAGGCTTGCAGCTTTTTGGTATTCCGATAAAGCCTTTTCATAATTAAACTCCTCAAAAAAGCTATCACCGGCAGCAAGAGCTTTTTCATAATTTGCCAGCTTTGTTTTCTGAGCAGTCAGGATATTACTAATCTCATCAATTTTGTCTGACGGATAGTCCTCTCCCGGCTTTAGTTTATTGGCGTTTTGATATTCCGTGAGAGCTTCCGAATATTTTTCCTGATTAAACAGATTATCAGCCAGTGTAATTGTCATTTGATAATTCTCCTCTGCGCTCTGCTTCTCAGCAAAAAGTTGACTGATTACCAGCAACCTGTCGTCGGGATATGTTTGCGAAGGGTCTATTTCCTTTGCTTCATTATATTTAGTCTTTGCTCCCTCATAACTTTTCTTCTCAAATAGCTTATCAGCTTCTGCAATCACTTTATTGTAGTTCTTTTGCGTAAGAGCAAAATCAGCTTTTAGCTTTTCGACCTCTTCAATCTTATTCTGTGCATATTTATCTCCGGAAATAATTATCAGGGCATTTTGATACTGAGTAATAGCTACCTCAAAATCCTTATCAGCCAGAGCTTTATCCGCCAACGCAATTGCATTATCATAACTACCTAGTACTGCATTTCTCTCGACAATCAGTTTATCAATACTTACAATTTTATCCTTTGGCAACTGCTCAGAAGGTTTTAATGCTGACGCTTTTTCAAATTCGGCTTTAGCTTTCTCATATTCAACATTTCCAAGGAACTGTTCACCTTTCTGAATTGCATCATTATAGGAACTTTCATCTGCGCCTAACTTTGTCAATAAGCCTTTTATCTCATCAATTTTTGTTTGTGGATATTGCTCTTCAGGTTTTATTGAAAACGCATTTTCGTACTCCTTAGTTGCATTGGCATAGTCACCGGAATTAAAGAATGCATCGGCATCGGCAATAGCATTGTTATACAAATCATCCTTGCTGCTCAGCTCCTTCAGTTTTTCATTCATCTTATCTATCATATCCTTTGGATAGGATTCCGACGGATAAATTTTCAATGCTTCCTGATATTTAGTCTTTGCAAGTGCCATATCTTTTCCCATATACAGTTCATCAGCCTCAGACACTAATTTGTCATACTCATTTTTCTTAATAAGTAATTTATCTATTATATTAATCTGCTCAACAGGATAATCCTCATCAGTGTTAACACTCACTGCTATCTCATAGCTCTCTTTTGCTTTTTCGTAATATTTCAGACTAAAAAGCCTGTCAGCAGCAGTGATAGCCTCATCGTATTGAAGCTTGATACTGTTATACTCATCTGCCAGTTGCCGGGCTTCCTCAATTTGTGTTTTTGGATATTCCTCATTAGGAAAAACCTGTAGAGCTTTCTCATACTCCTTAATAGCAGTTTCATACTTTTTGTACTGCATTCCCTTATCGCCACGACTGACGGCATCATCATACTCAGCTTGCTTCAAAGCCTTTTCATTAAATATCTTCTCTATTGCATCTACCTTTTCTTTTGGATATTTTTCGTCAGGTAGTATTTTGGAAGCAGCCTCATATTTCACCTTCGCATCCTCGTACTCCTTAAGCCTAAAGAGCCTGTCCGCCTCGGTTAACTCCTCATTGTACTGAGACATTACTGCCATTTTTTCACGAAGTTTATCCATTGTCTCTTTCAGCTTCTGCTTAGGATAACTTTCATCGGGCTTAATTTTGGAAGCATATTGATAGGATGCTTTAGCGTTAATATAGTCACCTGATGAAAAATACTTATCAGCAGAGGAAACAGCTTCCTTATACTTCTGTTCTGCATCTGCCTGGGCAAACACAAAATTAAAAAGCAAAAGCGAAATCAATATAGTAGTTAATGCTAGAGTTCTTTTCAGTATCATATCAAAAAACCATAATACAGATTTATTAAAAACCTGATTAAGCTTATTTAACGAAGCTTTATAAAAATTATTATTAATAGTAAAAAATCGGTGCAAAATTACAAATGATTTGGTTAAGAAACAGTTTTTTTAGGAATGTTGATTTTTTCATTTGCACTCTGCTTGTGGATGACTCCGTCTTTAATAGTCAGCTTACGGTCTGCCATATCGGCAAGTTCCCTGTTATGGGTAACAATCACAAATGTCTGTCTAAACTTGTCGCGTAAGTTAAAAAACAAGTTATGTAATTCTACGGCAGAAACTGAGTCAAGATTACCTGAAGGCTCATCAGCCAGAATAACATCAGGTTCATTAATAAGAGCACGGGCAACAGCTACCCTTTGCTGCTCCCCTCCTGAGAGTTCGGATGGCTTATGATCAAGCCTGTCTGTTAAGTTCAAAAAGCCAAGCAACTCCTTAGCTTTTCTAACAGCCTCATTTCTCGGAATCTTTGATATAAAAGCCGGAATACAAACATTTTCAAGCGCAGTGAACTCAGGCAGCAAGTGATGAAATTGAAACACGAACCCAATATGTCTATTCCTGAATTGCGAAAGTTGTTTTTCATTCAGGGATTTAACATTAATATCCTGAATCATCACATCTCCTTTGTCAGCCTTATCCAATGTACCAATAATATGAAGCAGCGTTGATTTTCCAGCGCCTGACGCACCAACAATAGAGACGATTTCTCCCTTCTTAATCTCAAGATCAATCCCCTTCAAAACCTCAAGGCTCCCAAAAGATTTATGTATATTAACGGTCTTTATCATTTGTCGAAATTGTGCTGCAAAGATAGGAGAAAATGCTAACAAAAAATTCAAAGGTCAAAGCTCAAAATTCAAATAAAATATTTAGCCCCTTTACCAAAATATCAGTACTTTTGACAAGTTTTAAAGAATTGAGAAATGGCCAAAATTTTAGTAATTGATGATGAAAGAAGTATAAGAAATACCCTTAGGGATATTCTGGAGTATGAGAAATTTAAAATTGATGAGGCGGAAAACGGTCTGATAGGGGTTGATCTGATAAGAAACAACAAATATGATGTAATCCTTTGTGATATTAAGATGCCGGAAATGGATGGCATAGAGGTTTTAGAAAAAGCAATGATTCTGACCGAAACCCCTGTGATTATGATATCAGGACATGGGACAATTGAAACGGCTGTGGAAGCAATTAAAAAAGGTGCTTTCGATTATATTGCCAAACCCCTGGATCTGAACAGGCTTCTTATCACCATCAGAAATGCTCTTGACAAATCAAATCTTATTTCTGAAACAAAAAAACTAAAGCGACAGGTTAGTCAGACATATGATATGATAGGGGAATCGGATGCTTTAGAAAATATTAAGGATTTGATTGAGCGTGTGGCTCCGACAAATGCCCGCGTTTTGATAACAGGTGAAAACGGAACAGGCAAAGAACTTGTAGCCCGTTGGCTGCACGAAAAGAGTAATCGTGCACACGCCCCTTTCATTGAGGTCAACTGTGCTGCAATTCCTTCAGAATTAATTGAAAGTCAACTTTTCGGCCACGAAAAAGGCTCTTTTACCTCCGCAATAAAACAGAGGAAAGGCGACTTTGAACAGGCTCACGGTGGCACACTTTTTCTTGATGAAATTGGAGATATGAGTCTCTCTGCACAAGCGAAGGTCCTCAGAGCTCTCCAGGAAAACAGAATTACGCGAGTTGGTGGAGAGAAGGATATTTCTGTTGATGTAAGAATAATTGCAGCTACAAACAAAAACCTGAAAGAGGAAATAGGCAATGAGCGGTTTCGTGAAGACCTTTATCACAGGCTTAGCGTAATACTGATACACGTACCCGCACTAAGAGAGAGAAAAGAGGATATACCTCTGCTTGTAAATCATTTTATGAACCAGTTCTGCGAAAAAAACGGTAAGCCTCAAATGGAGATTGAGGAAGATGCTATCCTGGCACTTCAGGAGATGCCATGGACAGGTAATATCAGGGAACTTCACAATGTAACCGAAAGACTGGCAATTCTATGCGACCATTCTATTACTAATGAGGATGTTGTTAAATATGCACAGCCATTGATTGGATAGAACGTACCTGATAATATTTTTTACCAGCAAACTGTTTTTATTGTATCTTTGTACTCCTCTTTGAAGAGAGTTCTTTAAACATATTACAATTTAGAATATTGGGGCTGACTGGATTAGACAGCAAGGACAGTAGGATTGTAAGCATGCCGGGCATTGAGGATGTGGCTCGTTAAAAACTATTCTCGAACTATAATTGGCGAAACAAATTACGCTCTCGCAGCATAATCGAAGTTTAGTAGATTAAGCTAAATCCTGAAACCAGGTTTCGGGACGGGACATTCCGCAGACGGACCTGCTTGATTCCTGTCTGACTTACGGAGTGCAGTTAATTTCAGGCTGGCCGGATGGTTGCTCTCTGCTCATTCGGTGAGATAAAAGAGATAAGGTGTTGAATTGGGTGCCATTTCCCGGTTAACTCCCGACAATCAATAAACGGCTAAGCATGTAGAAAGCGTTTCAGCTGCTTGTTTGGACGGCGGTTCGATTCCGCCCAGCTCCACCTTCGCTCTCCGATTCCGAAAACTTTCGGAATAGCGAAGTAGGGCTTCGCCCTATCCGCTTAATCTTCTTCAGATTTCAGTGGACGCAGTCCACCATAAATGATTTTGCACACGATGTAAGTAATTGATTTACAACACCAATTTTTTATTTCTGGATCCCCTCTTTACGAAAACAGAATTAGATAATTTGTTCCATTAGGGTGTACCGTCCTAAGAAAATTTACAAATACATTTTATACGGTTGAAATATTGCGTACCTAACGGCACTTGCATTCGATCGTTTTACGTTTTTTACCAGTATATTGTCCCTATCGGGACTTCTTTAAAAACATATAACTTTTTTACTAAAATACAAAACCTTATCTTTATTTTTTGAATCATAATAGCATATCGGCTATTATAATTTTATCTTTGAATAAAATATTCACATGATTTTTCCGTCTTTTTCATAATTCATCTGTCTTTATAATTAGAAAATAAAAAGTATTGAATTCATTGAATACAGAAAATATGGTTGACCTGATCAACAGTTGCAAAAAGGGGAACAGGTCTTCTCAATACAGGATATATTTAATGTACGCTGACTCAATGTATTCAATATGCCGAAGGTTTATTGACAATAATGCGGATGCCGAAGAAGTGCTACAAGATTCCTTTGTAAAAGCATTTTCAAACCTTAAAAGGCTAAAACATAATGGGAAGTTCGGCGGATGGATTAAAAGAATCACACTTAACGAATGTATGAACTTCATAAATAGAAAAAAGGTAGTGTTTGATGAATTACCTGAAAATTATTTGAACGAAGAAGATACAGATAATGAATATTTTGAAGTTGATCATATAAGGTTAAAAGAGGAAATTGCAAAACTTCCCGAAGGATGCAGATTAATATTAAACCTCTATTTAGTTGAAGATTACAAACATAAAGAGATAGCAAAAATGCTAAGTATCTCGGAATCAACATCAAAATCGCAATATCAAAGGGCAAAACAATTATTGAAAATACGATTAACACAAATAAGAAATGAAGGACAAGTTTGAAATATCGGTCAAAAAAATAATGACTAACACATATGACACCTTGCCGGAAAAAGAAACTGTTTGGAAAGGGATTGATCAAAAGTTACACAGGAACAAGGTTAGAAGGCTTTTCATCAGGATTAGTATGGCCGCCTCAATTTTAATAATTGTCGGAATTACCACTTTAATGACAACCGTTAACAGAACCCCTAAATATATAACAGATTACTATTGTGAAGTATCGGCAGAGCTTTCGGAGACAGAATTCTATTTTGCAAATCTAATTGAAGAAAAAAAGCAACAGATAGATTATGAAGATATCTCAAGCAAGCAACTGTTTCAACCTTTCTTTAATGAAATTGAGGAACTTGACAACCAATATGAACAGTATAAAAAAGATATTGACAAATATGGCTTTCAGGAAGAGTTGATAAGAGCTATTATTGAAACCCAACAACAAAAGCTGGATGTATTAAACAGATTATTATTAGAAATTCAAAAAATAAAAAGTTATGAAAACAGAAAAAAGACTTATCAAATTTAGCTTAATCGCGTTTTGCCTGCTTTTCACTATCACCGGATATTCACAAGAACAGTTAATATCTAAAGTTAAGAAAATTGAGAAAGTATATGATGAGCAAAATATTAAAATTGTTAATATTATCAATGCTTTTGGCAACATTAACATAAGCCATTGGAATAAAAACAAGCTGAAAGTTTCAGTTACCATAAAAGTGATAGCGTGGGAGAATGACGATGCAGAACGCTTTATTGAAAAAATAAATCCTGAAATGAAGGTGGAAAAAAGTAAATTGGGAGAATACTACTTCCATTCACAGACAAGTTTCTCAAACATTAAAAACCAGTGTAATTGCAAAGATGACAAAAAAGTCTATGCCCCTTGGTTTAAAAAGAATGCGGAAGTAAAACAATACAGCATCAGTTATGAAATAAAGCTACCCGCCACTATAAACAATCTAACCATTATTAATAGTTATGGAGATGTTAGTATTTCAGACTTTTCAGGAAAAATGCAATTAAACTTAAGAAATGGAAATTTCAGAGCAGGAAGATTAAAACTTGACAAATCAACAGACTTGTTTCATATCAGATATGGCAAAGCAAATATCGAAGCTTTAGAGAACTCAAAATTATTTCTATATTCCTGCAAAGATGCTAAAATAGGCAGCATTAAAAATGTTTACCTCTCAAGTCAATTTTCAGAAATACAAATTAACAATTGCTCAGCCCTTTACATCAAATCCAGAAGCGATAATATTACAATTGACAACCTTGAATCACTTGAAGGTACAGGAAATTTCACAGATATTTCTATCAACAATCTTGATAAATCAGTTAAATTCAATAACAAAAGCGGAACCATTAAGATTGATAATATTGACCCTGGATTTGAAAGCATTTCTCTTGATGGACAATTCAACGATTACATCCTAAATCTGAATGAGTTAGATTATATCCTTAATGCCGATCTGGAGTTTACCGATCTGGAAAGCCCTGACGACATTTATCCTGGTCAAAAAAGGGAAGCTCTCATAAATGGTCAGGCTACTTTTGAAAAGAAAATTGGAAGCAAAACCACAAATTCAAAGATCACTCTTAAGTGCTCCAATTGTAACGTAGAATTGAAATAGAAGTTGGGTTATTCAAAATAACTCATAACATCCAACACCTAACACTTTCTAACTTCGCACCCTGTTCGGATCATCCACATCATCAACCAGCAATGTCAGCAATCCTGCAATAATCATTGATGCACCGCCCAAAATCAAAGCATAAATTGCCTCTCCTCCTACAATATTTTTCACAAAGAATCCAAGAATACTGGCCGCCAGTATCTGGGGTATGACGATAAAGAAATTAAAAATACCCATATAAGTACCCATTTTATCCTGCGGAAGAGAGCCGGTTAATATTGCGTATGGCATTGAAAGAATACTTGCCCAGGCTAACCCCACGCCTACCATTGAAAAAATAAGCAAATTAGGATCATTAAAAAAGTATATCGAAATAAGTCCTAGACCTCCGGCGACAAGTGCTATCAGGTGGGTTATTTTTCTGTTTGTATATTTGGCCAATACCGGTAACAAAAACGCTACAATAGCAGCAAAACCATTGTAAGCGGCAAACATAACACCAACCCAGTCAGCTCCTTCATTAAAAAGTTTTGAGGTTGAATCTTCGGTTCCATAAATATGGCTTGTTACGGCGGCAGTTGTATAAATCCACATAGCAAAAAGGGCAAACCAGGAGAAAAACTGTACAACAGCAAGCTGCTTCATTGTTTTGGGCATCTTAAAAAGGTCGTTTATCACAACCACAAACCCATTTTTATCCCGCCCGCTATTTATTAGAGTTCCTGTTAATAATTGAATAAAACCAAAAACAATTAATCCAAAACCAAGAATATATAGTTCAGCTTCAAGCTGATAAAAATATACAAGCCAAGTTAAAATAGCACCAACAACAATCCATAATAAACTACTTTTCAAAAAGCGTTGGGCTGGAAGAATTTCATCTGATTCAACATTCCGCTCAAGCTTATCAGAATTGCTATCTTCAAACTCCTTCAGCTCCTCAGGTGAATATTCCTTTGTCCTTAAAACAGTCCACAGCACAGCAAGAAAGAATATAGCACCACCAATATAAAATGAAAATTTAACAGATGGGGGGATAATTCCTTCAGGCGCGGTATTTTCAATCCCAAACCAGTTTGTCATAATATAGGGCAAAGCAGAGGCCACAACAGCACCTGTCCCAATAAAAAAACTTTGCATTGCAAAACCTCTGGTCCTCTGTTCCGAAGGCAGCATATCGCCAACAAACGCCCTAAACGGTTCCATAGAAATATTAATAGAAGCATCCATTATCCATAACATTCCTGCTGCTATCCATAATACAGGAGAGTTGGGCATAATAAAAAGGGCAATTGAAGCCATAATAGCACCAACAAGAAAATATGGTCTCCGTCTTCCCAGCCTTCCCCAGGTATTATCGCTCATATAACCAATAATAGGTTGAATAATAAGACCTGTAACGGGAGCAGCGATCCAAAGGATGGGAATATCTTCAACATTAGCGCCAAGGGTTTCAAAAATCCGGCTTACGTTTGCATTTTGCAAGGCAAAACCAAACTGGATACCAAGAAAGCCAAAACTCATATTCCATATTTGCCAGAACGATAGACGTGGTTTTTGCTTCATAAATAAAATGTTAGATGTTTATTTTCTTTCTGCCCATATATCAGGATTGCAACTTGTATGTAAAACAGAAATAATTATTACACTTTTGTTGGCTTCATCAATAAAATAATGAATCATAAAAGGAAAAACTGATAAAACCGCAGTTCTAATGTTATCATACCGAATATTAGAAGCTCTCGGATTTTTCTGAATAAATCTAACCTTATCCCTAACTTCAGCTGTAAACCTTTTACCTAACCCTGTTCCTTTTCCTTTGTACCATAATGCAGCTTCTCTTATATCCTCTTTTGCTGCTGGTAATAATATAGATTTAAAAATCACAATTCTTTATCTATCTCATCCATAACAGTATTGAAGTCCAATGCAATCTCATTACGATGTTTAAAATCTTCTATACGCTTTCTTACTTCTTCAATATGCCAAACTGGAATATCGGAAATTTCAAGGTCAACCTCGCATAATTTATCTTTTATTCTATTCCAGTCCTCTATTGGAATAAAAACGCCGGAGGTCTTTCCTTTACTATCAGAAATATATTGTAAGTTCATTTTTAAATGCTAGATAAATATTTAAAATTACGCACAAATATACATAAAAAATAGCTTATGGAATTTTTAGTTATAAAATGAATTTTTATTAAAATAAAAAATCCTTGCCCCCAATTAACCCCACAAAAAAAGCTAACACTTTGTTTATATATGTGTTAGCTTCATAATCTGTACCCGGAGCGGGACTTGAACCCGCACGGCCGTGAGGCCAAGGGATTTTAAGTCCCTCGTGTCTACCAATTCCACCACCCGGGCAGCTTTTCAAAAAAATGTCTCTCACGCTTGAGAGACCCATTGAGCGAAAGACGGGATTCGAACCCGCGACCCCGACCTTGGCAAGGTCGTGCTCTACCAGCTGAGCTACTTTCGCTTATTAAAATTCAGGGTGCAAAGATATGTTTTTTTTATTTTAATGGTCAAGTTATTTTAAATCTTTTT
>JAUVIX010000296.1 GCA_030592565.1 Chlorobiota bacterium | reverse complement strand
GATACTTCAGAGCCATCTCAGATGATTCGGCCACCACAAATTCGGTATATGCCTCAGATGAGTTATTATATACATCCCAAACTCTTAAGGTAAGCGAGTGCCATCCATTACTAAGATTGAAAAATGGATATTCTACTGCACCATATTTATAATCATTAAGTGAAGCTTCATAATAGTCATTCAATATAAAATTTGATTCATTGTCAATTGTTGCAACAATGTCGTGCCCAATACCACTTCCCACAGTGTTTATTCCACTTTCATCAAAAATATCAGCCAGTAAAATTGGATTTTGGTCGGTTAAACCTCCAAACACAAAACTCTCATCATTCATATATAGCTTTATCACCGGCCCCTGATCATCAGCAGCAGCAAAAGCATTATAACCTCCAACTACTACATCCAGAAAATATCCGGCTGCATCTGTATCTTCATTTTTTGCATAATAACTGAACTTTCCAAATCCGTACTGATATGCAATATCCTTTGGAACAATAAAAGAGAAAGACCACTCACCATCTTCAACACTTGCCTTACCTTTATACAGTGGGTTCTTTTGTATGTAAAAGGTTGTAGGGAAGCTATTACCATCATTACCCAAAGTTGTATATGGAAATGGCTTATCAAAAATGGTTGGGTAAAGTGTTCCGTTAAAACCAGTTAGTATATTCCCGCTATCATCTTGCAACTCACCGCTAATGGTTACATTACTTAGAGCTTTTAGAGTATCTATTGGTTCGGATATGCTAACATCATTGACAGCCAGAGTAACAACTTTTTCCTTTGGAAATGCAAAGTTAATAGCCGGGTCACCCAATAAAATAAATTTTCTACTGTTAGTACCAGGTACCTCATTTTTCGCCAGACGTATCACATCTCCCATTCTTCTGTGTTTACCATTATATTCTGTCAGGGCAAATTTAAAAAAGCTTTTGTTAAGGTCAGCATTCCCGCTAGCATAAGTAGGACGGGTTGTTGTAAATAAAGAGATAGCACCACCGTTAGGGTTAAGAAATACATTTTCGCCTGCTGAAACTCTCGCGGGATCATCAAAGCGGCTGAATTCACATGTAGCAGTAACAAATACCGCGAGTTTATCCCAGTTACGCCAACTAAGAATGTCCTTATTATCAAGAACTCCTTCATGTGCCCATCCAAGTTCACCTCCATGCCCAGCATAATTCATAATAAGAGTACCTTTTTCCATTCTGGCATTTATGTCTCGATTAACATCGGGATATTTTTGTCCTCCGGGAGTCGACACCTGCTTGTATGCATCAAAATATATCTTATCAACATTAATATTATTATCAAGAGTATCAATCATTACGGCAAGTTCTTCAGAATCGTTAAGATGCGTGTTGTTATCCTGATCATCAGCAACAAGACAAACAACATTTCGCCAATCGCCCATTACCTTGTCGGTATTTGTTGTATAATTAATTACTTTATCAACAGCATTTTCCGCCTGGCTACCATTATCAACAACAAATCTGCCAATACAAAGGTCAACCATATCATCATTTGGAACATAATCAAGAAAACCGAAGAAATCGTCTGTAGCAATAGAGCTAACATAATTGATAGAATTGGGTGACTCCCAGGTTGGAACAAAATTAGTATTGTTCTCTTCCCTGTCTTTATAATCAAATGAAGCATCACCAAACATTAAAAGATAATTAATACTATTACCTGACAATGGCCTGTCGTACAACATTATCATAAAATCTCTTATCGCTGTAATGTCTTGCCTACCAGCCGAAAACTCATTATAAATAGTCTGAGGAGTAACCACAAAAGTTGAAATATCATCATGTACCCTGTGAAATTCAGCGAGACGT
Organism: Chlorobiota bacterium; assembly: GCA_030592565.1. Lineage (GTDB taxonomy): Bacteria > Bacteroidota > Bacteroidia > Bacteroidales > JAADJA01 > JAADJA01. The sequence continues at coordinate 2,900 of JAUVIX010000296.1, read as the reverse complement.
TTTGCTTCATCAAGAAATGCAGGGTACGCAATTATAATCAGTTCATTATCATCCATACCATGCAAGTCCTGATTAGAGACTTTTTCGATAAATCCGGGAGAATTAAAAGATGTTCCATCCCAGGCAACAAATCCCTTAGCATCATTTGCATCAATTCTGAATTTCATTTTGCTTCCCGAAAGAGAAGTTTTCATTCTGCTGACATTAATAGGATCAGAGACATTCCACACCAAAACTTTAGAACTTACATTGCTGATAGTATATTCCGACACAACATCAATTCCAACAGAGTTTAAATTACGAAAAGAGGTCTGTCCGCCTGTAAAATTAAGCTTCCTGACAACATTAATTGTAAAATAGTTGAGCCATCCTACTGATGTAGCCTGAGGTTTGCTGTAAACCACTTTGATTTCCAAATCAGGTCCGGACATATCAAAATAAACATGGTTAGAAGCAGTTTTTGCATAATCAGACTGTTGACTTGACATATCCGGGATATGCGCAACGTTAAGACTCAAAACCTGACTATTATTTACATAAAACTTAAATGAGCTTGTTACAGGAGACCTCGCAGCAACATCAGCTTTGAAATACGCAACCGAATTGGGGTCAAAATCAGGGAAGCTATACTCCAATACCATATCATTATATAAGTCAAAAGTTTCGCCATACCAGAGTCGTCCCGAATTAATCAGGTTAGTTTCATCAACTTCGTGATGTATTGCATCGGTATATGTAGTAACAAAATCAGCCGGTTCCTCCGAAGGCCATAATTGTTCATCTATTCGCTTACCCTCTCCAAGATCAACAGTCAGAAAATAATATGAATACTCGGAGTATAAATTCATCTGCTGCCTGTAAGACTGATCCAGCTCATTATAGAGCCAGGCATTTGGCCCCTGTCCGTAAAAAAGCACATAGTCGCCGCTATTTAATACATTATCATCCTCTCCTTCAACAAAAATTGAAAGTTCCTGCAAGTCATCGTATCTGAACTTTGTAGGGTCTTCCGGAAGCATGCCGGCATTTATTCCATAGATTCTTATATTTTTTGGATTTACCTCGCCTACATTAATCCCATAACTATGTAAATCCGTATAAGATAATTTGCAAATCCCATCACTATTTACGGCAATTCTATACCAATCACCTGATGCCAGCACAGAATGCTCAACATAGGAAACCGTATCTCCGAAACTATTTTTTATAGAAGAATTATCAGATTCAATATAAATTTTAAATGAAACAAGCCTTTCGTATTGCCCTGTCAGATCATTTTTTCTCAGGGGAATAAATGAAATAGTGGCAAAAGGTTTTTTTCTGTCAAAGGAGATATGACTGTTGACCAATACATGATCATCAAGAATATCCAATCCCTGAATATTATCAGTTTCATTTTCAGGAACTGTCTCAAAAATACGGTCAATAATCGTAACATTAAAACTCCCCGAAGATTTAACAGGAATCCTCTCGAAGTATTCAGGAAGAAAATTGTTTACTCTTTCATGTCCGGCCCCTTCAAATGACAGCACAGGTATATACTCATTATAAGCAATCTCAATTTTTTCTACACCATTCCATTTTATTATCCTTTGATACTCTGAATTTTCAGAAATCAGGTGTAATGGTACAGAGAGTGTAAACAAGAATAAAATTACAAAAACAATATGCCTCATAATAACAAATTTTAATTTTTTAATGAATTTTCGGGTAGCTAAAAGTAGAATAATTTTGTATAGGCAAGTACTTCTAATTAAAAAAACTTTTTATAAAATTGTTAAATTTAGCTATATTGAAACTAAAATTGAATAACTAACGTTACAATACATTATATATTGTATAAAGTTTTCTGTTGATATAAGAAAAAGTATATTTTTACTGACCGGATTTTATACAGAAATTACAGGATAATTGAGATTGTATTGCAACATATTAGGAACAATTCTAATGTCGCAGGTTTTGACTGTGCTTAGTGTACAGGCTCAGGATCCTGAATTTTCGCAATTTTATGCCAACCCCTTATATCTTAATCCAGCACTTGCCGGAACAGGCGAATGCTCACGAATAATTTTCAATTACAGAAACCAATGGCCTTCAGTTCCTGGCAACTTTGTGACATATAATGCTTCTGCCGATTTTTCTTTTGAATCTATTTCAAGCGGATTGGGGATTCTTGTAAACTCAGACAATGCCGGAAACGGAACTTTTGTAACAAACAGGGCAAGCCTGATTTATTCATACCATCTGACTGTCAGTCGTGAAGTACAGCTAAATGCAGGTGCTGAAGCAACATTTCATTATCAGAAATTCAACTTTGATAAGCTAATATTTCAGGATATGATAAACACCGGACAAACTGGTGAAGTACCTCCTGACAATAATACAGTTATGGTACCTGACTTCTCGTTTGGATTATTACTCGGCATAAAAGAGCTCTTTTTTATTGGTATTTCTGCAGATCACCTGTCGGAACCAAGCCTTAATTATTACAATCAAACTGACAATAACAAACTTTACAGAAAATATACCGTACATGCAGGTGCAAGGATATTATCAGGAAAAGGATATGATATTAATAGTAAGGATTTTGTATTTTTGCCGCAATTAATATTTCAGATGCAGGGAAACATGCATCAAATGAATATAGGTTTAAATGTTGAAAAGTACCCTCTTGTTGTAGGGGCGTGGTTCAGACACAATTTTGAAAATGCCGACGGCGCAATTTTTATGGTTGGATTGAAACAAAAAAGATTCAGATTTGGGTACTCATATGATCTCTCAATGTCACATTTAAAAGGGACTTCAGGCGGGGCACATGAAGTATCACTGGCAATGTTAATAAATTGTAATAAAAAAAGAAATAGACCCGGGGCAATAAAATGTCCGGAATTTTAGTTATT
>JAUVIX010000254.1 GCA_030592565.1 Chlorobiota bacterium | reverse complement strand
ATGTCCCGGAAGGAAAACCGCTTTATCTCAAACTTGCTGAAGATGAAGAATCAAAGCGCATATACCGTTATGCCAAGTACATCAGCATTGATAATGAAAGTATTTATCTTATGGATGACAAAAAGGGTGGATTTTATGGAGAGCCGGGTCTTACCATTAAAAAGAGCAAGGATTCGACAATGAAAATCAAAATTTCATATTACGCATTGGGAAGAAATGATTTCATTGCAAAAGAGAGAGCAGAGAATATTGTTTATAATTATGACATTAGTGATACCCTGATATTATTTAACAGGTTTTTTGAAATTGAGAATGAGAAACTCTGGCGGGGTCAATATGTCTGGATTACACTAGAAATGCCTGAAGGCAGACAAGTTGATATAGGTGAGAATATGTCCGAAATTCTTAGAAATAGCTGGTATCATTCACGACACACATTGTCTGGAAATACTTATGAAATGAATGACATTGGAAAGTTGGAGAGGGTGGAAGCGTTTTCAGATTAACTCTATTGCAAGGCCAGCTTTAAAATCCGGAAGATTGAAAAGCCAAACTGTAGGAAGAAAAGCAGAGGAGCAGAATAGAATAGCAGAGGAGCATGCTCCACTGCTTTTCTGTTATTCTGCTAGCTGTTTTCTCTCGGCTGCAGAAAAAACATAAAATCAAACATAAAATTTCAGTAACTTCGCCTCCATAATTTAGCTGAAGGTAATTGAAAGAAATCAATCAAATAGTAATAATTGGCTCAGGTAATGTGGCGACTCATCTTTCCCTGGCACTGAAAGAGGTGGAAAAGGAGATTTTGCAGGTTTACAGCCGGACTGCAGCGAATGCAAAAATACTGGCTGGAAACGTCGAAGCAAATTTCACAACTGAACCTGAAGAAGTTGCAGGCAATGCCGACCTTTACATCATCGCTGTTAGTGATGATGCTTTGATACAGGTTGCAGAAAGGATAAATTTCAATAATAATCTTGTCGTGCACACTTCCGGTTCTGCTACGATTGATGTTTTGAAGAATTTTAGTTCAAACTACGGTGTGTTTTACCCTTTGCAGACATTTTCCAAATCGAGGAAAGTTGATTTTAGTGAAATTCCTGTTTGTATTGAAGCCAACAATATTGAAAATATAGAGCGATTGAAAAGCCTTGCGCTTTCATTAACAGACAAAATATATTTTATTGATTCTGAAAAACGAAGGACTTTGCATCTTGCGGCTGTGTTCGCCAGCAATTTTTCCAATTTTATGTATTCAATTGCACAAAAGATTGTTCAGGATAACGAACTTGATTTTGATATGCTAAAGCCACTGATTCAGGAAACTGCGGAGAAAGTTCAGCAAGTTTTACCCGAAGATGCACAAACCGGTCCGGCAAAAAGAGGCGATGAAATGATTATGAAGTTGCATGTTGAAATGCTTAAAGATTATCCTGAATACCAGGAGTTATATAGGATACTGAGTGAGGGGATTGGGAAGATGGATTTTGACTGAGGAACGGAGAGAGATTAAACGAGGGAGCGAAAGGACGAGGGAGTGAGGAAAAGATTTACGATTGACGAATTCGATTGACGATTTACGATTGACGAAAACATCACCTACGATAAATCTTGGGTGGACAATGGATTTACGATTGATCAGGCTTCTCATTAACTGTGGTGGATAGGAGCTAACTACTGGCTGAAAAATTGGAGATTGCCAACTGGAGACTGCCAACTGGAGACTGCCGACTAATTAATTACAGCAATTTAAACCGAATTTCTTAGTTTTGCAAAAAGATTTTATGAGTACATATAAAGAGAAACTGAAAAAAATCACAACTTTCGTATTCGATTACGACGGGGTTTTGACAAACGGAACCATTATTCTGCAATCTGACGGAGAAGCTTTACGGACAGCAAATGTTAAAGACGGTTACTCCTTGCAGCTTGCGAAAAAAAAAGGCTATAATGTGGCAATAATTTCGGGAGGTGTTTCAAAATCAATGTCTAACAGATTTAAAGCTCTGAAGATAAAAGACTTTTTTCTCGGTGTTGATGAAAAATCCTCAGTTCTGAAAAAATATCTCAGTGATAATAAAATTGATCCGGAAAATGTCCTCTATATGGGAGATGATATTCCCGACCATAAACCAATGACAGAAGTTGGATTGCCCTGCTGCCCTGCTGATGCCGTACCCGAAATAAAATCAATTTCACTTTATGTCTCACCTAAGAAAGGTGGTGAAGGTTGTGTTCGTGATGTTATTGAACAAACTTTGAAAATGCAGAACCATTGGATGACTGACGAAGGATTTAAGTGGTAGTCCTGATCTAGTATAGCTATTTGATTTATGTCGCAATACCTTAAAATATTCAGAGTGCCCAATCTGGCAATTATTATCCTAACCCAGTATCTTATCCGATATTGCCTGTTGAATCCTTTTTACACCAACTCCGGTATTTCTTTCGCCATTAGTGCTTTTGATTTTGCTCTCCTGGTTCTTTCCACACTACTGATAGCGGCAGGAGGATACATTATCAATGATATATTGGATGTTGAGACCGACAAAATTAACAAACCGGACAAAGTGTGGATCGGTAAGCTGATGACAAAGAAAATAGCCTACATTCTCTATCTTACATTAACAATAACAGGTGTGATTATAGGATTTTATCTCTCATTCCGTATTGGATATCTTATGTTTGGCTTAATATTCATTGCCATTGCCCTCCTGCTTTATTTTTACTCAACAACATATCAAAAAATAGCAATACTTGGAAACATTGCCATCTCTTTCCTTTCGGCTATGGTCATCCTTATAGTGTGGCTTTATGAATTTTTTGCCCTTCGCTCTCAACCTGTACTTTTTGCCGAAGTAATGCCTGATTTAAAATATATAAGTACACTGGTTCAGAGCTACGCATCTTTTGCATTCCTCACATCAATAATACGTGAAATAGTAAAAGATATTGAAGACAGAGAGGGAGATATGAAAGCCGGTTATAGAACTTTATCGGTTGTTTATAGTGTTAGCACATCAAAAATGATTGTAATAATATTTACTATTTTAACAATGGCAGCACTCGGTTACGGACAATATGTTTTGTTTCAACACAATCTGATGATGATATTCTGGTATCTGCTTATTGCTGTTCAGACCCTGTTTGCATATTTGTTATTTCTGACAATAAAATCAAAAAACAAGGAAGATTTTAAATCTGTAAGTGATGCTGCTAAAATTGTAATGGTAGCAGGAATTTTATCTATGCAGCTATTTTGCATCAGCCTCTAACTTAACGTGAAAAGAATGATAAATGCTAAAATACATGATTACAGGGTTATCCTTGCCTCACATTCACCAAGAAGGAAGGAGCTACTTACAGGATTGGGAATTGATTTTGAAGTTATGCCTCTTTCCGTTGATGAGTTTTATCCAAATAATCTTAAGGGTGAAGATATTGCACTCTACTTGTCAGAACTGAAAGCAAAAGCTTTTGTATTTGATAATGAGTATCAAAATGTGCTTCTCATAACTGCTGACACAATAGTCTGGTTAGATGGGGAGGTTCTGCCAAAGCCTAAAAATTATAGTGATGCAGTCAGGATTTTAACAAAATTATCAGGCAGGGTACACAAAGTAATAACCGGAGTTACTTTACGGACAAAAGAAAAAATGCACTCTTTCCATTCAACAACAAAGGTTTGGTTTAAAGAGCTTACTAAGGAGGAGATTGATTATTACATTGAAAACTTCAAGCCCTTCGACAAGGCAGGAGCTTATGGAATTCAGGAGTGGATAGGCTATATCGGAATTGAAAAGATCGAAGGTTCATATTTTAATGTTGTCGGGCTGCCGGTTCAGAGAGTTTATGTGGAAGTTTTGGATTTTATCGGGTGATTGACGAAGCAATGAAAGTTTTGGGATAATTAATAAGCTGTATCAATAAAAATCTGAACATTAAAAGTATTATGTTCCGGTTTTCCTTCCTTTACAGGAGATTTATATTGAAATGGAGATTTTAAGGAGGCTGCGGCATATAATACCAAGGGCTGCCCATCATTATCCAAAAGCAATTGCGGACGTTCGAGATGTGCCAGTTTTATGGTATCTCCTGTTTCGTTAATATATTGCCGTAGCGAAACCAAAGAGTTTTCGGCAGGCTTCCAATTGGTAATTCCATCATCGGAAGTAATTAAAGCCAATGATCCAAACTGTGGTGTGAGTTTTCCGGAATGAGAAAAATCTTTAATAATGGCATAAAACTTATTCCGCGTCTTATCATACCAAAAATAAGGATCTTCGGCAGAATATTCTTCATCAGTAAATACCGGACCAATAAGTTTATACGGACCTTCTGGATTGTCAGCCCCTGCAATCCAGTGGGTCATGTGTCCGTGGCCGTCTTTTTGACTGCTTGATTTGAACATCATCAGGTATTTCCCGTCAGGGCTTTGAGTTACAGAAGGGTTTACCACCCTATGAAAAGTGTTTTTATTGTCAGGAACAATTATTGGTTTTGATGATATTTGATAACTCCCCTTTATCAATTCTTCAAGGCTTTCGGCTGTTGCCACACCAATTCGCTGACTGCCCACATATTTCATCCATGTGTTTTGATTTTCTTTTTTATTATGCAGAGGATTATTTGCTATAAAGTATAAATATATTTTTCCGTCAAAGCGTTTAATATGAGGATTATGTGCATCGTAATAATTCCATCTTGTGGAATCCCCCGAACCACTAATCAAAGTTTTAACATATTCAAAAGGTCCATCAGTATTATCGGATACAGCATAGGCAATTTCGGAATATTTTAACCATCCTTTGAAGCCCATAAATGATTTATCAATAATAGTATCAATCCTGTTGGTAGAGCCGTGAGGCCAGCGGGCATAAAACATATGGTATTTTCCATCATCGCCTTTAATCACACTTCCACCCCAAGTGAAATAATCATCATGTATTAATATATTTTTATCAGAAATACGGGCTTCTCCTATTGCTTTATCTAATTGCAATTCGCCGGAAAGGTAAATAGCACAACCACCACCGGGGGCAAGTTTTACTTTTAGTTTGGTATCTGAATCAATGTTTACTTTTCGTATTTTATACTCTTCTTTATTATTCAGGAAATGAGAATCATCAGCATCTTGGTATAAAGTGGCTTCATAAACCCTGTCTTTGGGCAGAAAACCAAAATCTATTTCGAGTGTTCGTGCTTCTCTATTTGTAAGAGCGCCCACAAACCAGTTATCGCCTGCCTTTCGGGCAACGGTAATAAACTCACCAATTTCTCCATCAAGCACTTTATAACTATCAAATTGAGGAGGCATTTTTCGGATACAGTCAAACAGATCATCTTTTTTAAGATACTCTTCGGGGCTATCGGGCAATATTGCCCAGCCGGTATAAACCACAATAAGTTTGGCAAGTTCGGCAGCAACAGTTCCCGGAATTTCCTGAAACACTTTCACCCGTGAATGTGCTCCATTTAAATCGAACCATCCGTTGCACATATCCAGCGGACCGGCAATCATATTTACAAATGAAGAAGTAACAGGCTTTTCAGGGAAGTAAGACTTTTTTGCATCGGCTTGCGAATGCCCGAATTCTTTGGTAAGGAGGTTAGGATAAGTACGCCTGTCGCCACTTGGTGGTACGGGTTTATCATGAAAAATAACCATTAGTTTGTACTTGGCGCACAGTTCCACAACATTGCGGGTATGCCTTACTCTTTCTTCCCAACTACCTCGCATAAAGCCATATTTAACTCCTTTTGCACCCCATTCGGCAAACTGTTCAAGTACTCTTTCCAATCCGAATTTTTTAGCCCCTACATCATTCAAATAAAGAATAACACCCACGTTTTTTTCTTTTGCATATCTCATGCATTCTTCAATATCAACTGCTTCGTTGGAAGATGTTGGGTCGGAATTTTCATTAAACTCATCGCCATACCAGT
>JAUVIX010000211.1 GCA_030592565.1 Chlorobiota bacterium | reverse complement strand
CCTGCCAAAACTGGCACCACGCCTGGCTTAATGAGGGCTTTGCCGTATATTCAGAGGCTCTTTGGAAAGAGCACATAAACGGTTACCAGGCTTATTTGAATGATATTCATAATAATGAGTACTGGAGTGGTGGAACACTCTACCTTCAGAATGCCCAGGATACTTTTAATATTTTCCAGCCAATTATATACAAGAAAGGAGCCTATACACTCCATATGTTGCGGGGTGTTGTTGGTGATGAGCTATTTTTCGAGGCTTTACTTAATTATTCTACAAATCCGGAATTTATATATGCTGATGCCACTACGGAAGACCTACAGCTGGTTTTTGAAGAGACTAGCGGTATGGACCTCGATTTCTTTTTCGAGGAGTGGGTATATGATGAGTATTATCCCTATTATCTTTATAATTGGGTACAGAATGATGATAATAGTGTTGTAGTTGCCATTAAACAAGTGCAGGACACGTGGGGATACAGGCCTGTTTTTGAGATGCCGGTGCGTATCAGGTTTGATTTGCTAAGCGGTGCAGATACTACTATAACGGTTTGGAACGATCAGCAATTACAGCAATTCTCTTTCAATCTTCCCGAACAACTTCTTAATGTACATATTGACCCGGAAAAATGGATTTTGCGGAAAGAGGAATACTCTCCTGATGTTCCTGTTGGAGTTCCTGATAATAGATATGACAATGATATTGTGGTGAGTCCGAACCCGTTTAACAATAGATTGGTTGTGGATATATCAGGCGAAAATGGTAAACATTACCAATTTATATTGTTCGATTCAAATGGAAAGATTGTAAGTAATACAGTAATCAAATCAGGAATAAAGACAGAGATTGTTTTGAAAAAGGTGAGTAATGGAATCTTTTTTTATAGAATAAATGACAATTCAGGGAATGTAGTTGCAAGTGGTAAGGTTGTAAAGAGGAAAGGCAAATAAGAGAGCGATTGAGCGATAGGACGAGGATGCGAGAAAATGCAAGCTGTTTCGGATTTGTAATCCAGATAAAACAAACAATGGTTTGAGCGGAGGATTGCAAATCCTTAGAATAATGACCTTCGGATTAGCCCAGCGCTTACCCCATCACTAAAATCCGAAAGAGCCCGAAGTCAAACCTTTTGTGTCGAAGTTGGAATTTGCGGTGGGGACACGAAAGGTTGAGATTGTGATACCTGCTGTCCCCTGATTTAATTGCTGATAATCAGCAATAATCCTTTCCCATGTTCGATTGTTATAGAATCATTGATATTGAAACTTGCTGCTCTCTGAAAGTCTTTTATCTCAGGTGCAAAGATTTTAGCATTTTCTTGTGATATGTCAAGTTCATCCCAATTAATCTGCAATTTTATTTTTGTCTCTTCATCAGCCCAGCTTGCTACGGCAACCATTGCTTTACCATCTTTTAGATAAACAGTTGCAATAACATCTTTGTTGCCGGTTTTTACAGGACAGTAAGGAACCCAATAACCAATCATTCTACTGTCGGTAATTCCGAATTCATCCCAGACTTTCCACAGTGGAGCCGGATCACCTGACCAGGGGGCACGTGCCGTCATTCCAAATACCATTCCCCTGTACGGGTTACCCCCATCCTGAAGCATTTCACCCATTAGCCCGTAGGGCAACCCTGAAACTTCTATTAGCCAGTAATCAGGATCATTATCATATTTGAAATACTCACCAAACCAAAGTCTATCAATAAAAGGAAAATGCTCAAGGTAAAGATTGGCACTGTTTGCAAAACCGTCATTATAATTGAACTGGTTTGCAGAATGGAGGTCTATCAGCGGAGCGGGTCTTTTCTCCAGAACCTTCCTCATACGCTTCATAGTTGTTCTATCGAAGGCAAGGTCATCAATGTATAAGCCGTCAATGCCAACATTATCCACAAGCCAATTGAGCCCTTCAACATAGTAGTTGTGCCATCTTGAAACTCCTGTATTCAGAATTGCTGCATCTTCAACATTTGAAGAAAACCAGGCTGCAATATAATCATCATTCAGAAGATGCTCTTGTAACCAGGAATAACCGCCGTTTTTGCCATAATTTTTCAGGTTCCTGCTAAAGGAACGGGATGCAAATATTTCTCCGTTAAGACTTTGAATTGCAAAAACTTCCGGAGCATGGTTAGACAACTCCCTTACAGTATAATAAATTTTCACCCGCATATTTTTTCTGTGAGCCTCATCAATATATGATTTCATAGAATCCGGTCTGAGAAACGGATAATTTATGTATGGATTTATTGCTGTAGCATGATGCACATTAACTATATTGGCTCCATACTCTTTTATTGAATCAAGGGGGAAATATTTATGATAATAGCGGTTTGAAAAATGCTTTTTGGTATCAATGGGTTTGAAGGGCGTTATTAGTAAACTAAAATTAAAATGCAGGGTATCGCCTTTTTTTAAGAACCGTTTCCCACTGTACGCTTCCGCAATTAATTTATTATCTAACCTTTCATACCTGAATCCTCCTTTTCCTTCATTATACCACGATGGAGGCATATTAAGAGGTTTTGCCTGATAGAAATTTGTGTTTAGAGGACGCTCATAGTTTTCATCCCACATACGTAGTTGAATTCCAGCATTTACATCTCCCAGCCAGATCGCATCCTGGTTTTTTTTGACATCCCATCCCCATTGTGTATTTGGCAATATCCTCTTTGAATGGAAGCAGGAGATAAATATCTTCAATATTCAAATCTTCTGTGGCTGTCAGTTTTATTTTATACTCGACATATCCGTCAAATTCGATTTTTGCATTCACTTTCATCAGTAGCTTGTCCGAAATATTCTCGGCCTCCCAGGTAGCCACACCCTGATTATGCTTGACAAGATCGTACCTTCTATTTTTCCAATTGATTTTCTCCTCATTGGATTTAGTTATAACCAAAGAAACCGGACTGCTAAGAATTTCTCTCCCTTCATAATCTATCCCTGTCAGTTCGTAGTTTATCAGACTTCGTATTGATTCCGGGAAACCAAGACTATCTATTTTTAAAGTTTTTCCCAAAATGTTGAACGTATTACCGGAAACAATAACCGGAGTGTAAGGCTTCACAATGTTATCGTTTTCTTCAATTGTCGAATTCAACCATCTCAGTCTGGAATGACGCCAGAGCTCATTATCACCCCTGGTTCCCAGAAGGTTTTTCGATACATTTATTGTAATATCAATACTTTGGACTTCGGAACCTTTTCCTGAGATTTCTAGTTTTCCATTGTAGGATTGTGCTTTTATCTCCTTAGGTATATCAATACCAATCCAAAGAGGTTGAACATACCCTGCTTCGATATTGACCGTCTTTTTCAATGGTTTGCCGTCCCAGTCGGTGCCCTGAAGATTAAAGCAGGTAAGTGCAGAGCCTGGGATTTTTGATTTTCCATCTGAACCATTCAGATCGCCAAATTGAATTTTAATACCTTTCAAATCACTTTTAAGCGGATAGATACCCAACTGAAAGGTGAAATACTCTCCTTTATCAGCATTGCTAATAAATTTATTCGTTGCTCCCTCCTGCGCCCACTTTGCAGGAATATTGCTCGTCATCCTGATTGGGAATTTCCGGTCTGTCGTAAAAACCAGAAGTGTTTTATCAGTATTATCCTGTAACAATTTTTCCATTTCAGCAGCAGTTGCAATTTGCTCCATTGGAGTGAAGGTGTTAAATTTATCTTTCGATTCCAGATTGACGAATTTCGCTCTAGGGAATTTATCAATGGAAGTTTTGATATTATTTTTTTTAATCCAGTTAGAGGATGCTGTTTCTTCTGGCGGATTATAGGTTACCTTTGGATAATAGGAACCTTTTTTAGTGAAGGGCATGTAGTAAACATAGTATTTTCCCGGTACGGTCTGAGGTTGGAAAACTATTTCTCCAAACTCCCTGTTGATATTCACTCTTATCAGATTTGTAATTCTTTCACCTGTTTGCGCATCAAATATTAAAATGTTTATGATTTCCAGAGGTAAATCTCTTCTACGCCATGGGATATGAGTTAAAACAGCATCACTTTTAATGTTAACCTCAATAATAGCCCGGTGATTTCCAAGGGTGTCGTAGCCTGTAAATGCGACCTGTTGAGCTGAAGCAAAAAGAGTGGCTAATGAAATAAAAAACGATAAGAGAGCGACAACTTTTTTCATAATTTGAGAATTAGTATATTAGATTCCAAAAATAGATTGTTTTTCTGAATTGTTAATAAATAAGGAATAAAATGTCAGAGCACTAATAATTATAATTATAAGTTTGTCAACTAAATTAACTCAAATACAATTTGTATTTCTGCGATTTTAATATATTTTGTGTTTGCAGGCGACTTTGCTTTGGCTCTGTGAAGTCTGTGGAATGAAGAATTTTAGAAGAAAAAGGGAATATTTTGATGCTTAATATCAAAAAGGTAGTAATTTTTTTTGTAGTTCAGGTAATAGTAGTATTATTTGTTTTTTTGACTTCACCTTCAGTCAGAAGCCAGGGGACAGATTTTTATTGGATCAATGATTCCGGTAATTGGTCTGACACTCTACATTGGAGTTCGCCAACTGGCGGTATTCCCGACAGTACGAATAATGTCTTTTTTAATAAAGATTCCTTTGTAAACCAAGAAGACAAAGTCATTATTGATATAAATGCAAGATGTAAAAACATTGACTGGAGCGAAGCTGCTAACTCACCGGTATTGTCCGGTGATAGTTCATTGTGTATCAGTGGGACAATGATACTTGCATCTGACATGATCATTAATTTTTCGGGAGATATTATCTTTAAGTCAGGTGGATTTGAGGAAGCAATTAAAACCGGGAATAATCATCTTTATTCTGATATCTACTTTCAAGGTTCAGGAGGCTGGAGTATTAATGACTCATTGATCATGCCTGATAATAATATCTTTTTCGAATGCGGAAATATTATTTCTAATGGAAGCTTCCTTGAATGTAACTCATTTATTGCTACTGGAAATGAGAGTAAAACGTTTAACACTGGGAACTCACTCATGTTTATCTTTGGAGATTGGGATGCAAGTCAGAATTTGCAACTGACGAATAACCAATCAACAATAGTATTTAAAAACAGTACGGAAGATTATGAAATTGAGTTTAATGGTGGAGGTCTTGATTATTATAATGTTATTTTTGAAAACAGCGCAAATATTTCAGGGAGTAATTCATTTGAGAACCTTCATTTGGCAGCACAAAAAACATACATATTTGAAAGTGGGAAAACGCAAACATTATATGGAGAGTTAAAGGCAAGAGGCTGTTCAGGCCTTATTAATATCAGGGCATCAGAAACAGGTAAAGCTGTTTTTAGCAAATCAAACGGAGATATAAATGTTTCTTATGTTAAACTGCATTCTATAAAAACCGAACAGGAAACAGGCTGTCAGTTAAATGCTTTCCGCTCTGTCGATGCCGGAAAAAATACCGGCTGTAATTTTATTGCTGACAGCCGTGATATGCATTGGATTAATGGTACAGGCAATTGGTCTGACACTACTCAATGGAACTCTGCACCTGCCGGTACTGATGCTGATTGTGTCCCTGTAATGTATGATAACGTATATTTTAATAATGATTCTTTCAATGGAGCAGATACGGTTAAAGTTGACATTTCAGAACTTATGTGTAATGATATGATTTGGTCAACTTGTGATAACGTTTTGTTTAAAAGCATGGAGTCAGATTCCAGACTTTATATATTTGGGTCGTTAAAGTTTTCAGATGTGATGGTGAATAGTTTTGAAGGAAATACTTTTTTCCGTGATTCACTTGGTGGCAAGGAAATTAGGATGGCTGGAAAATCACTTCTTGGAAATGTCAGTTTTGCCGGTGATGGTGGTGAATGGGAATTGCTTGACAGTCTGGGAATAGATGGGGATATTATTTTAAATTCCGGCTCACTCAAAACAAGCGGTTATCCATTATCATGTAACACATTCCATTCAGATTCAACTTCACAAAGGGTTCTTAATATTAAAAATTCGAATATTTTAATAAGCGGTGTAAGTCCTTATCTATCCTGGAGCCTTAATGATTCAAATCTGATAGTAAATGCAGGAGGTTCCAGTATTACTTTTGCGAAAAACGGCAGCACAATGTATAATTATGGGGGAGACACTATCGGCTTTAATGATGTGACTTTCAAAGGCACTCTCGGCTCTGTCAGACTGGATACCGAAGATGATACATATTGCACTTTTGGCAGGGTAGTATTCGGGAGTAATGCAACTATTTACGGCAATAATCTTTACGATACCCTGTCTTTATCTCCGGGTTGTTTTTATAACCTTCCGGTAGGAAAAACCCAGACAGTTAATAACGACATCTGGCCTTCGGGAACCTGCGAAGGACCTGTACTTCTGGAATCATCCGTAAACGGCAGTCAGGCAAACATTGAGACCCAGGATACCCTGAATATTGAATACACCTCCATCAGAGATATAAACGTCCTCGGAAATGCTTACTATTTTGCAGAACACTCAATTGATATTGGCAATAATTCAGGATGGGATACAATTATGGCTGACCTTCCAAGAACACTGTATTGGGTCGGAAACGGAGGGAACTGGAGCGACCCGGCTCACTGGTCATCAACATCAGGAGATGCTGGCGGAGAATGCATCCCAACACCTGTTGATACAATCATTTTTGATATTAATTCGTTTTCGTCCGCCAGCCAGGTTGTTACTGTTGACCAGAATAATGCTTTT
>JAUVIX010000003.1 GCA_030592565.1 Chlorobiota bacterium | reverse complement strand
TTCTCTGGGAATTTTAGCTCTGTCAGGTTGGTTTACAGGTATGCAGAATGCCAGAATACCTATGTTTATCGCAATTGCAATAAACATTATCAACATAGGAGCAAACCTTATTTTTGTTTATGGTTTTGGAATGAAATCAGATGGTGTTGCCTGGGGAACTGTAATTGCCCAATATTCCGGATTGATATTAGGCTTGATTTTACTAAGAACAAAATACAGAAAGCTGTTTAAATTTTGGGATCAAAACGATTTTTTCAATTGGAAAAAACTTGGACGGTTTTTTAAGGTTAATTTCGATATAATCATACGAACAGTATGTCTGATATTTACATTTGCCTTTTTTACTTCTCAATCGGCAAAAATGGATAACACAATATTGGCAGTAAATACAGTTTTATTGCAATATTTGTTCGTCTTTGCCTATCTTACCGATGGGTTTGCTTATGCTGCTGAGGCTCTTGTCGGGAAGTTTATTGGTGCAAGAAATCTGCCTGACTTAAAAATAGTAATTAAGCGGTTGTTTTTATGGGGACTTGGTTTTAGCATTCCTTTTACAATCATTTATCTTGTTTTCGGGCAATCACTTTTGCTTATTATTACTAATAATGAGAGTGTTATTGAAGCAGCATCACCTTATCTGTTTTGGATAGGGGTTGTTCCCCTGGCAACCTTTGCTGCCTTTGTGTGGGATGGTATTTATATAGGGGCAACAGCATCAGTTCCAATGCGTAATACCCTCCTGATCGCTACATTTTTGGTTTTCCTCCCATCTTATTATATTCTATATAATTATATTGGTAATCATGGCCTTTGGCTCTCAATGATGCTGTTTATGGTTGCCAGAGGCGTTATGCTGACAATTTTTAGGAAGAGATATATCTATTCAAAGATATCTGGTTGAAATTTTTTTATAAATAATATTATAAACCGATTTGTAAATAGATGTAAAGTTGTAAATTTGAACCCTTTTAAATATGCAATAATCTAAATATTAACAACACTAAAAAAAATATTGAAATGGCTAAAAGAACAATAGTTAGTTTACCGGGTGACGGAATAGGAAGAACCGTTCTCGATGATACAATCCGTGTATTGGATGCTTCAGGATTTGATGCGGAATATGTTGAAGGTGATATTGGTTGGGAATTCTGGCGTAATGAGGGCAACCCCTTGCCAGACAGAACCATTGACCTGCTAAACAAACACAAAATAGCGTTATTCGGTGCTATTACTTCAAAACCCAAGGATGCGGCCACAGAAGAACTCGATCCTTCATTAAGAGATAAGGGATTGATCTACTCAAGCCCGATAGTTGGTCTGCGTCAACATTTTGGACTTGACATCTGTATGCGCCCTTGCCATTCATATAATGGTAATCCGCTGAATTTTGTAAGAAGAGGAAAAGGCGATGATATTGAGGAGCCTGAAGTGGATGTGGTTATCTTCCGTCAGAATACAGAGGGACTTTATGGTGGTGTTGAGTGGAGCGACCCACCGGAACAAGTTTATGAAGCCTTGATGACTCACCCAAAGTTTGTTAAAAATTTTGGAGAAACACCCAAAGATGAGATTTCAGTCTCTACCAGAATCTTTACAAAAAAGGCGACAGAAAGAATTTTGAGGGCGGCTTTCGAACATGCAAAAAAATATGGATATAAATCTGTTACTGTTTGCGAAAAACCAAATGTTATTCGCGAAACTTCCGGGATGATGTACAAGATGGCTCAGGAAATACAAAAAACTGATTATCCTGATATTGAGCTATGGAACACCAATATTGATGCACAGATGATGTGGCTGACAAAAAATCCTGAAAATTATGGCGTTATTGTAGCTGGAAATATGTTTGGAGATATTGTTTCTGATGGATTTGCAGGACTTATTGGAGGCCTCGGTTTTGCTTGTAGTGCTCAGTTTAATCCTGATTCCGGTATTGGAGTATTTGAGCCTACTCATGGTTCAGCTCCTAAATATGCTGATTATCCCGTTTCAATAGTAAATCCTATTGCAATGATTGAATCTGCTTGTATGATGTTGGATTTTATTGATGAAAATAAGATCGCTGCAAAAATTCGTAAAGCCGTTGCTGAAGTTATTGCCGAAGGTAAAGTTAAAACCTATGATATGATGAAAATGAGTGGACGCCAGGATGTTGTCGAAAAAGGTGCTGCTTCTACATCTCAAATGGCTGATGCTGTAATAGCAAAATTGTAAAGTGACAAAACATAATTTGATTAATAAATATAGAAACTATGAAAGATCAAGTTTATGAACTCTGGCCTGAACTTAACTGGATTCAGGATGAGGATTTAAGGAATAAAACTGCAAAAACCTGGGAATTGGCTTTAGAGCGTAGTGTGTTGAATCCGGATGATTTGAAAAGGATTCCGTTTACCCTGCTTTGCGGCCCCGACCTGAAAGTGACCTTTATGGATCATAAAAGTTCTGTGGTACACATTGCAAGGGATGCCGGGCAAAAGATAAATGATATGTATCATGGTGAACTTACCTGCAATATGGATGTACTGATTGCAGGAGCAATTCTGGCTGATGTTGGAAAATTGCTGGAATATGTTCTTGATGAAAACGGGAATGCTGTTCAGGGAACTTATGGGAAATATCTCAGACATCCATTTTCGGGTGTAAGCCTTGCCGAAGAAGCAGGTGTCCCCGCTGAGGTTTGTCATATTATCGCTACTCATGCTGGCGAAGGCAATATGGTAAAGCGAACAACAGAAGCCTATGTCGTTCATCATGCAGATTTTATGACGTTTTTGCCGTTTAAGGAGAGGTTGATAGTTTAAAGCGATAGAACGCGGATAACGCTGATTAGCGCTGATTTATTTTGGTGACCATTAGGGCAACATGTGATCATAAATTAAATAGAATACTGATAACACAGATTATCAGTGGATATAATCTGTGCAAATCTGCTTGATCTGCGTCATCCGTGTTCAATAACAATAACACATTATGAACTTACTGGTAATAGCATTAGCACCAGTTCTTATTATCCTTATATATGTATATGTCAGGGATAAATATGAAAAGGAGCCAATCGGATTACTTATAAAAGCTTTGCTTGCCGGGGCTTTTGCAGTAGTTCCAATAATGTTCGTTGAAGGTATTTTGAGTGCTTACGGCAGCAGGTTTACCGGCTATACATCCGTTGCATACACAGCTTTTGTGGTTGCCGCTTTCACTGAGGAGCTGTTCAAGTTTATTGCCCTCTATCTTGTGATTTGGAAAAGCAAGGAGTTCAACGAAAAGTTCGATGGGATTGTTTATGCCGTGTTTGTCTCACTTGGATTTGCTGCTGTTGAGAATGTGATGTATGTTTTTCAGTACGGACACGGAGCAGGTATTTCAAGAGCATTGACAGCAGTTCCCGGACATGCACTTTTTGGTGTTGCAATGGGTTATTATTTTGGTCTTGCAAAGCTATCTCAAAAGAATAAGACGAAGAATTTCATTTTGGCACTGATCGTTCCTATTGGTCTCCACGGTCTTTACGATTTCATCCTGATGACTCAACACCAATACCTTTTGCTCGCCTTCATTCCATTTTTGTATTATTTGTGGAGAGGTGGCTTTAAAAGGATGAAAGAACATTCGGATAATTCTAGGTTCAGGTAATATTTAAATAAAACAGATAGGTTCATTATTGTTTTGTATTTTTGCCCATCAAATTTTAAAACAAAGAACCATGACAATCATAGAAAAAATAATTGCAAACCACTCGAAGTTTGATAAAGTAAAGCCGGGTGATATAGTTGACATTGAAATTGATGCTCGTGCTGCCCGCGACTTCGGAGGCCCGAATGTTGTAAAACATATCGAAAATAATAACCTCACTATTGATGATGTTAACAAAACATTGTTTACTTTCGATACAAACCCAACAGGTTCGGATCAGAAGTATGCTCAAAACCAGCAGTTTATCAGGATGTTTGCCCGTAAACATGGTATTAAAGTGTATGATATTGATAATGGTATCGGCACTCATACTTTGATGTCAGAAGGGTATTCATATCCGGGCTCCACTGCACTCACAACCGACTCGCATGCTAATATTCTTGGAGCTATCGGGGCTTTCGGTCAGGGAATGGGGGATAAGGATATTGCAGCTGCTTTCAATAGTGGTAAGGTATGGTTTAAGGTTCCAAAATCTGTAAAAATAAATCTGAACGGGAAGAGGCCTGAAGGAGTTACAGCTAAAGATATTGTTCTGAACCTGCTTCATGAGTTTGGTGCAAATTCATTGCTTAGCTATTCGGTTGAAATTTATGGTGAGGAGGTTGACAAGTTTACTCTTGACGAAAGAATCACAATTTCTTCTATGGGAACCGAAATGGGAACTATTATTGTTCTTTTCACTCCCAATAAGGAGGTAATGGATTTTTGCGAAGCTGCAACAGGTCGGGAGCTTCAACCCGTTATTGCTGATGAGGATGCTGCTTATGAGAAAGTCTTTGAAATTGATCTGAGCAAGTTTGTCCCAATGGTTTCGCTACCTGGCAAGCCGCATGATACCGTGAATATAATAGAGGCTAAAAAGGTGAAAATAGACTCTGCTTTTGTCGGAAGCTGTACAAATGGTCGGATGGAAGATATGATTGCTGTTGCAAAAGTGCTTGAGGGTCGGAAAGTTGCTCCCGGAGTGGTTCTGAAAATAGTCCCTTCAACCAATGAAATTTGGAACAGGTGTCTTGATGAAGGATTAATGAAGATATTTAAGGACGCCGGTGCTCTCGTTTCAAATGCAGGTTGTGCAGGTTGTGCAGCCGGACAGGTCGGACAGAACGGACCTGGTGAGATAACCATAAGTACAGGTAATCGAAACTTTCCGGGTAAGCAGGGTAAGGGTAAGGTTTATTTGTCTTCGCCTGCTACAGCAGAAGCTTCGGCAGTTGCAGGTTATATTACTACATTTGACGATATTCCCGACGAACCGGCTGAATTCACTGTTCAATATGATGAAGAAAAGGAGAAAAGAGTTTCAGATGATGCCAAGCAGCACGAGCCGAAACTTACTTCAGTTGAAGGAAGAGTGTGGTTTATAAAAGAGGATAATATTGATACAGATATGATTTTCCACAATCGCTATCTGACAATAACAGACATCAATGAGATGGGACAATACACTTTTGATAACCTTGAAGGCTATGAAGACTTTGCAAAAAAGGCCAGACCGGGTGATATTGTTGTTACAGGGAAAAATTTTGGTAGCGGTAGCTCGCGACAGCAGGCTGTAGATTGTTTTAAATCACTTGGAGTACAGGCAATTCTGGCTGAATCTTTCGGTGCTATTTATGAACGCAATGCAATAAATGCCGCCTTCCCGATTATGACATACAACGATATTGAAAATCTGAAACTTGAAGATGGTGATAAAATAGTTGTTAATTTTGAGACAGGTGCAATCACTAATCTGAAAAATAGTAAGACTATCCAGGGTGAAAAATTTTCGGAAGTACAGTTAGAGATTTATCAAAACGGAGGGCTTTTTTAGATTTAATGATTAATTCGGATAATCCGGAAGAGAATGCAGATTGTGCAGATTTTGATGATTATCACATATCTATGGAATTATGCTTGTATAATATCTACTGATATTTTTGATTCTTCAAAATAACAACGCCAGTAATTTTTTGAACACTTCCTGTTTTCTTTCGTCATTGCGGACTATTTGATAGGTAAATTTGCGCTCTAATGCTAAGATTATACCTTAACAGCAGTTAAATCAAAATATATATTTCACAGCCTCCCACCCAGCACTGTTGTCTTTTTATATCTTTCAACATTGCCGTTGAGGTTGAAGGCTTCAAAGTAGATTACATAGATCCCGATATTGGCTTTTTGATTGTCTTCGGTAGTGCCGTCCCACGAAAAGATGCCTTCAGTTCCAAGAAGTGTGTTACGTACAAGATATCTCACAAGCCGCCCTTCGGAATCGTAAATGGTTATGTTGGCTGTATATCCCGGAGTTGAAAATTTGTATTGGATATTTACGATATCATTATATCCGTCATTGTCAGGTGAAAAAATTTCAGGCTCAACAGTTACCGGATCTTCGATTTCACTAAAATCACTGAATTGAGAGTTTTTATATGCCGGGGTTGCAAAACCTACATCATTAGAGGCTGAATGCCAGTTAGTAGGGTCTTTTGCCGGTCTGTCAAAGTTTATCCTTTCAAGCGAAACACCATCAACTGATATAAGTAATGGATATTGCATATGCTCTTCATAATCGAAAGCATCCGTAATGATACCGCTTTTTGTTGAAATAATTACAGAACCATAATCATTGGAATAGGAAGGGAAAGAGCTCATCTTCACAAAGCCTTCCGGATTAGTTGTGAAATATTGCTCTTTCACCTTGCCGGGATTTTTTGTTAATACAAGATATTCACTTGTCAGCAACATACTTTTATCGTCTGGGATATACTTGTAGGTTGTATCATTGGGTTCAAACTGATTATCATTAACAGTTCCCAGTTTCAGTTCCGATGGAGAGATTATCTTTTCTGATCTGTTATAAATTTCCACGAAATCAACCCCATTCCCAAGCGGATTAAAGAGTATTTCATTAATGACAACATCGCCCTCTTCAGCCGGTTCCGGAATACCGAACTGCATATCAAGATTGGTTATCAAGGTATTCCCGATACAATTTTTTATCTCTTTGTTCACAGTCAGGGTGTAAACAACCCTCTTGCTCATATTCATAGCAAACTGGAGGATAATTCTATCGGTAAAAACTCCATCGGGCAGTGCATAAATGGGAGTACCGATTCCTTTGTTAACTTCATAATTTTGTTTATTCATTAGCGATTCAATATCCATCGTCTGGTTAAAATAGACTTCAATGGTAGCAGCATCTATATCAGCTATTTTTAATATATCCGGCTCTGAAATGTTCTCACCATTCACAGAATTTACAGCTCCCGGGGTTCCGCCTTGCTCAGCAACAGACTCAGCCCAATTATCAGCAGCCGAACAGGGATTCAGCGGATCAATCTGCTCAAGGGACCAGCCTCCTTCAGCTTTAACATCATCCTTATACCAACTTTCATCATAGGTAACCTGCGAAATAACTGTTCCTCCGGAATTAACAAGTTTTAATACAGCACCGCTGTTGGGCAGGGCAAAAGTGGAAAACCCGTAAGTTTCACCAAATAAATTGTATAAGGGCTTAGCATTATCGGATGTCAGGATCAGGTATCCACCTGGAGCAAGTACAACGCCGGAGAACTCTTTTTCAACAGTACCTATAATCAGTTTCCAGTCCTTGATGCCGAGATATTTGTCTGTTGTATTAAAAAGCTCAATAAATTCATATTCGGGCAAGCCCATCGGTGGATTCGGGTCGGCAAGAATTTCATTAATTACAATATCAAAAGGCTCTGGTTCATCCGGTACTGCAAAGGAATAATTCGAATTAAGCAGAATGAAATTGCCTGCACAATCGCTTATTGTATCTGTTATTGTTAAGGAGTATTCTTTACTTAGTTGAAAAGGTGAAGAAAACTCAAGAAAAACCTCATTGAATGATGCTGCCTCTGTTAATACTGAAACGGGATTTTCAAAGCCATCACTGACAAAGTATGCAAGAGGATTTATAAGTGAAAGGCTGTCCATAAAATGAGAAAACATAATTCTCAGGCTTGTAAGACTCACCGATTCAATTTCTATTATTTTCGGGAAGGACATATTTTGCATATACACCGAATTTTGTCGTCCGGGAGTACCTCCGCTTTCATCAAATGATGCCATCCAGTCCTTCTCTCCGGCACAGGAATAGTTTGGGTCTATTTGTTCGATGGACCAACCGCCTTCCTGTTTGCTCTCATCTTTGTACCAGCTTTTTGTATAACTCACCGAGTGCATAAATTGGCCTGCTTCATTACGTAAAATTAGTTTTGATTCATTATTTAAAGAGAAACCAGGCAGTCCGACAACAGCACCGTACATTTCAAAATCTCCCACATCAGATGTCTTAACCACAATCAGGAAACTATCGGGTTCAATTACCGCAGATGGGAATATTATGGGGTCAGTATTGTCTTTTAGTTTCAGTGTCCATCCTTGCAGGTCTATGGATGTTGAAGTTCGGTTATAAAGTTCCATAAAATCTGTTTCTGGAAGATTTGCCGGAGGTGGGTTAACATCAGCCATAATTTCATTAATAACAATATCATATGGATTTGTAGTAATCGGTTCAAAGTAATTAAAAGTTGCTGTATCACCTGTCATTATGTTCCCGGCCAGATCTTTCACTCCTGTCACTATTAGAGAATAATCAATATCAGGAGAAAATGATTGTTGAAATTCGAGATGGACAAGCAAAAGATTATTACCATCAGGAGTTGCAAGGTTAGGGCTTCCGATACCACTGTCAATAAAATAATTCAAAATATTTGATGCCGTAACAGATTCAACCGGCTCGTTGAAATACAGATCAAGAAGATTTTGAGATATAACGTTAATGCTCAATATTTCGGGTGGTAAAGTGTCAATAACAATTTCATTCACATAAAAATCATCGAAATAAAATTTGGTGGCATTGCTGCTTGTGTATTTGCAATTTATTCCGAAATAGCTTGTGGTAGTAATTTCTATATCCGCTGTTGTTCCCTCGGACTCAAAATCAAAACCTCCATCAGGATCGGAGAAAAGATTCCAGTTTCCGGCTTCGTTGCGGGTAACCTTAATACGTATTTTGTTTGTGGAATTACCTGTGTAGGCAACTGATCCCGGGATTATCACTTCCGATGTCAGTCCGGTTTGTTTATTTAGAGAGATACTGTCGTTAGAGCCTCCCACCTGCACAAAATATCCGTTTAGCCCGCTGGTTAGGTCAGGATTATCCGAAACAAGATAGACCCGTGCATAATTATTATCAGATGTGTTAAACGATAGCTTTAGCCAAAACCTCCACTCCGTATTTTCAATCATACTATTCGGAAGATATAGTATTGTTGTATCGGAGCCATCTCCGTCCAATTGCAATGCCGGCTTCATTTCAGGGGGTATGGTGCTTGAAGAAGTAATCTTGAATTTGGCTGTATCGCCAAACCATTCAGGATTGGATGTGAAATTGCCATTCGAGAAATCATCAAAAACCTGAGAGGAAACCGAGAAGGAAACTAATATCATAACAATAGTTATCCACCTGAACTTTTTAATATACAGCCTATTATGTGCAACAAGAAGCATTATAAAATATATGTTGGTTAAAACATTGAGTAGCCTGATTCCCTGCCATCAATCTTACACTACAATTGTACGATAATTTTCTGATATAGTCTAATAATTTTTATAAAAGAGATGAAAAATGTCGAAGATTCGGATTAATCTAACACTGGCCTAAGATTAATGAGGGAACAAATGAAAAGAATTCGTGTCAATTCGTGAAATTTGTGGACGAAATTATATTATTTTTGCCGACTCAATAGTAACAGCACATAGTGAAAATATATACCGATATAAATGATTTTAACATTCCTGACTTTGCAGTAGTTACTGTGGGAACTTTCGATGGTTTGCATTGCGGACATCAGAAAATCATAAACCGGATGAAAGAGATCGCAGGAGAAAATGGTGGTGAGACAGTTCTGGTTACCTTTGATCCTCATCCACGCCATGTTTTATACTCCGACAGTAAGAATTTGAAATTCATCAATACTCTTGAAAGAAAATATGACCTTTTGGATCAGTTTGGTATTGATAGTCTGATAATAATTCCATTCACAAGAAAATTTGCCAATACATCTTCTAAAACTTTTATAAAAGAATATCTTGTTGATAAAATTGGAGTTAAAGAACTTGTCATTGGTTATGACCATCATTTTGGCAGCAATAGGGAAGGTCATTTAGAGAATCTTCAAAGTCTAGGGGGGAAGTTTGGTTTCAGGGTTGAGGAGATAAAGGCACAATATGTTGATGAAACTGCAGTAAGCTCCACAAAAATAAGGAAGGCCCTTATGGAAGGTGATATCAAAAAAGCCAATGCAATGCTGGGCTATGATTATTCGATAACAGGGATTGTTGTAGAAGGGAATAAAATCGGACGGACAATTGGTTTCCCGACTGCAAATATTGAAATTGAAGATAAGTACAAGTTGATTGCAGCAGGTGGAGTTTATGCCTGTAATGTGAAATGGAAAGGACAGATGTTTCTTGGAATGGGCAATATCGGAATTCGCCCGACCATAGGCATCAATGGGTTGGTTACCGAGGTTCATATCTTCAATTTTGATGAAGAGATTTATGGAGATGAGATTACCATCTTTTTTATCGATAGAATCCGTAATGAGGAAAAATTTGGAAGCCTAGATGAATTAAAAGAGCAGTTGAAAAAGGATAAGAAAGTGGTGGAAAAACTACTTGTAAGTTAGGTTTAAATGTATAACTGTCACTTATAATTTAGTACACCTGGTATTTTAATGGGTAAAGTTGAATAGTTTTTTTTACAAAATATCCCCCACTTTAAAAATAAATTATTATCTTCGCATAACCTGATAGTTCAGGTTTTCTTAAATGACCTTGTATAGCTTAGCATTTATCACTTATTCAACCTAATAAGAAAAAAATGCAAAATATCTATGACAATAAAACAAAAGATATTAATCTCCATTTGGATGATTTTCCATTCAACTCTAATTATTTAAGAATAAACGAATACAATACTCATTTTATTGATGAAGGCCCTGCTGATGCCACACCCGTTTTTCTTCTTCATGGAGTACCTTCCTGGTCTTACCTTTTTAGAAATGTGATCCCAGTTCTGTTAAAGAACGGGCACAGGGTAATTGCTCCGGATATAATTGGATTTGGCAGGTCGGATAAACCCAGAGAAAAAGAGTTTTATACTTTTGACAGGCTTACTAATCATTTAGCCCTGTTTATTAAAAAACTCAATCTTAACAATATTGTTCTCTTCGGGCACGATTGGGGAGCACTCTTCGGGCTAAGATTAGCCGTTGAAAACGATACAAAATTTTCCGGATTGATTATCAGCAACGGGTTAATCCCAAGAGGTAACGAAAAGATACCCTACCTGTTTAATGTGTGGAAAATCATAACAAAATATTCTCCGGTTTTACCTATTGGCAAATTTATTGACATTGCAAGTAACACCAAACTAACAAAAAATGAAAGAAAGGCGTATAATATTCCCTTTAACTCCACAAAAGATAAAATTGCCGTCAGATTATTACCTCAGTTACTCCCTTTTAAATTTAACAGTCCTGATTTCGCAACTGCAAAAATAGTATGGGAGAAATTGGAGAAATGGGAAAAGCCTCTGTTAACGCTTTTCAGCGATAGTGATCCTATTACCAGAGGAGGAGATAAGATTCTTCAAAATTACATTCCGGGTTCCAAAGGCCAAAATCATAAAGTATTAAAAGGAGGGCATTTTATACCAGAGGATGCAGCTGAAGAGATTGGTGAAAGCATTAATCAATTTGTAAAAATATTATGACGACCGGTAGCTACATAGAGAGCATAGGAATAAAACTCCCTGATAAGAAAGTGAGTACGCAATCCATCATTGACAAGATGAAGCTCTCTCCTCCAATTCAACTTGAAAAAATTAGTGGCATAAAAGAGAGACGCTTTTGCTCAGGTGATGAAAATACAATTTCACTAGCTGTGGATGCAGCTAAAGATTGTTTAACATATTCTTCTATTAATGATCATGATATTGAAATGATCATTTATTGCTCCATTTCAAAGTTTAAGAGTGATTTGAGTTATTATTATGAGCCTTCAATTTCAACTATTGTCAAACAGAAGATTGGTGCTAACGGCGCATTGAGTTTCGATATATCTAATGCGTGTGCCGGAATGGCAACAGGTATTCACATTGCCAATGATTTTATTCAAAGGAGGGTTGTAAATAATTGTATGATCGTAAGTGGAGAGTTTATTTCAAATATATGCAATAATGCAATTCAGAGTATTGAGACATCCCCAAGTCCTGAGTTTGCATCTTTAACGGTGGGCGATGCCGGGGCAGCAGTAATTCTGGAAAAAACAGCAAATGAAAATGGATTTGAAGTTTTAAATCTGCAAACCTTTAGTAAGTATAGTAAACTGTGCATAGGCAAACTTAGTACAAAATACCCTGGTGCCCAGATGTTCACTCAAATGCAAAAATTGCAAAAAGTGTCGATATCTGAATCTCCTTCATTTGTTGAACAAAGCCTAAGGGAGGCTGGTCTGAGTTATAGTGATATTGACTATATGATCCCCCATCAAACGGCAAAACGAGCCATTATGGCGGGGGCAATCAATTTCAAGGAGTACTTCGGATATTCACCAAAGGAAATAATTATCACTGTTGAATTGATGGGTAACACAGCATCAACAACTCTTTTTCTGGCATTGTATCATCAATTACAGCAAAAGAAGTTCAGAAAAGAAGATCGCATACTATTGTTAAGTTTTGCTTCCGGCCTTGTTATGGGAGTAATTGTTTTTAAGCTAAACGAATTAGTTGATAAATATGGGCAGTAAAATAGAAACGATAAAAGTATCTCTGCCACTCTTTAGTTTTAATAAGGGCTACATTTCGTGTGCGATCAGGGCAGCCAAGAAATGCCTTAAGAAAAGGGGAACGGCAGAACAAATTGGGATGTTAATCAGTACCGGTGTTTACAGAGAGAAACATATTGTTGAACCAGCTCTTTCAGCACTCATACTTAGAAAATTAATACAGAGATCATTCCTATGTAGAAGATTTTCACAAGATCGGTTTAAAAAAATACTGGCCTTTGACCTGAATAACGGAGCCTGTGGTTTAATTCAGGCATTACAGATTGTTGATGGATATATTCAATCGGGAAAAATAGAAAGCGGATTGGTTATAGCTGGTGACTCTCTACCAAAAACAGGAAAAACCGAAAACTATCCATTTTCCCAGGGTGCGGGAGCAATACTATTATCAAAAGGGGGTATGGAGAAAGGATTTGTTTGTTTTAAAACTGAATCATATCCGCAATATAAAGATGACTTCATTGGTTATACCCATTTTGCTAAAGGCAAATTAGTGCTAACTATTGATGAAAAGAAAAACTTCCTGGATCATAGTGTAAGCTGTGTCCTCACTTCCCTTGAAAATTTTCTTAATGAAGTAAAGTTGAAAATCGAAGATATTGATCTTGTGATTAGCTCTCAATACCCTGATGGTTTTGTGAGTGAGATTCGTGACAGTCTGGACTTAAGGGACAAGATTTTTCAGTCGGACGGAACCGGATTTCATACTTCAGCACCATTATTTGCCCTCCATTCTCTTTTTAAAACACAGCGTTTCAGGTCGGCTAAAAACATACTTTTTCTTACTGTAGGAGCAGGAATTACAACTTCAATTGCCCTTTATAATCAATAATGTCAATATGAAAAACAGGACACATAAGCAATTAAATACTGGAAATTTATCAGATTATATTTTTTCTATTGCTGAACAATATCCTGACAAACCTGCTGTGATACATCCATACACTATTAGCTATAAAGAATTTCAAACTGAAATCGACTGTTTTGTTCACGGACTAAACAGGATAGGACTAAAAAAGGGTCACAAAGTACTTTTATTGGTCAAACCATCTCCACAAATGTTCATTCTTACTTTTTCAATTATACGTATTGGGGCAATACCGGTTATGATAGATCCGGGAATGGGGCCTAAAGCTATGACAAGGGCTTTTTCAAAACTACAGATTGATTTTTTTATCGGTGAACCAATAGCACACATTTTACGGATTATTTATCCGGGAGCATTTAAAAATATAACCACCTATGTTACAACAGGTCGCTCCCTGTTTGGATATGGACACTCCCTTTCTTCTTTTCGTTCCGGCGAATGGAAAGAGAGTCATTCTGTTGCATCAAAGCCAACGGATGAAGCAGCTATATTTTTTACAAGTGGCAGTACAGGCCCGGCAAAAGCCGTATTATACAGAAATAGCATGCTGCATGCTCAAATAGACACATTGCGTGATCATTTTAAATACAGCGCGGATGAGATTGATTGTTGCACGTTTCCTCTTATCGGGTTGTTAGTGATGTGTCTTGGACTTTCAGTTGTTTTTGCAGATATGAATATGACAAAACCTGCTGAGCTAAAACCGGAAAAATTGATTCGGAATATTCAGAACTACAAGTGTTCTCACCTGTTTTGTTCACCAATGGTGCTAAGAAAATTAGCCGAATATGGTAAAAAACATAAAATCAAACTCCCGTCAATTAAGCGTGTAATGACAGCCGGGGCTGCCGTTCCTGCAAGTTTGTTACAAGATTTCAGGGAATTGCTGTTAGATGATGCTAAAATCCATACGCCTTATGGAGCTACAGAAGCATTACCCGTTTCGGATATGAATGACAGGGAGCTGCTTGAATTGTATTCAGACCCGGAAGTCTTTAATGAAGGTGTTTGTATTGGGTATCCTATTGAAGGAACTGAAATGAAAATAATTAAGATTAACGACCACGAAATCCCTGTTTTTGAAGATGCGACTGAATTGCCTGACAACGAAGTAGGTGAAATAATTGTGAAGGGGCCTGTAGTAACGCAGGAATACCTTGGTATGAAAAATCTGCATTATTCCAAGATATGGGATCAGGAAAATAATATATACTGGCATAGAATGGGTGACCTTGCCAGAAAAGATAACAAAGGGAGAATATGGTTTTATGGCAGAAAATCACAAAGAGTACAAACAAGAGATGGAATACTATATACGATACCTGTTGAAGCCTTTTTTAATGCTCATCCAAAAGTTCGCCGTTCTGCTTTGATAGGGATAGCAGAGGGCGGTACGGAATTTAATGTGCCGGTGATATGTATTCAGATGGAAGAAGGAGTAAACAAAAATAAAAAAAGACAGATTACACAAGAATTGTTAGAAATAGCTAAGAACCGAGATATTGCAGTAAAGACTTTTTTGTTTTATAAAGATTTTCCTGTCGATCCCAGGCACAATGCCAAGATTTTCCGCGAGAAACTCACAAAATGGGCTCAAAAATGAATGTACTTGTTACAGGTGGAGGAGGATTTATAGGCCGGGCAATTATTAACGGCCTTCTGGATAAGAATTATCAGGTTAGCAGCATATCACGTAATCCATATCCCAATTTGAAAAGCATTGGTGTGGAAACAATTAGAGGAGATATCAGGGATAGGGATAAAATGCTTCAGGCCTGTAAAGGGATAGATGCTGTTTTTCATGTCGCAGCAAAAGTAGGGCTTTGGGGAAAATACAAGGACTTCTACAAAACAAATGTTGATGGCACCAAAAATGTAATCCGGGCATGTTTGGCTCATCAGGTGAAATACCTTATTTTTACCAGTTCTGCCAGTGTGGTCTTTGATGGCACTAACATTGAGGGAGGTAACGAGTCTCTGCCCTATCCATTAAAACCGGTTTCAAATTATACAGCCACCAAAGCACTGGCAGAGAAGCTAATTCTTGCTGCTAATGGCCAGTCTTTAAAAACTATTTCCTTACGACCGCACCTGGTATGGGGTCCGGGAGACAAACACATTATGCCAGGAATACTGCAAAGAGCCAGATCGGGAAAGCTCAGACAAATTGGCAACAATAATAATTTAGTTGATACCACTTACATCGATAACCTTACTGATGCACATTTACTTGCCCTCAAGGCCTTAACCGAAAACCGGGGTGCAGATGGGAAAGCCTATTTTATCACCAATGGCGAACCTGTCAGGATTTGGGATTTTATAAATGCTATTATCACAACTTATGATCTGCAACCTATCGAGAAAAAGCTATCGAAAAAAACTGCTTTATACGTGGCAGGGGCAATGGAAATCTTCAATAAGATATTTAAACCCGGCAAAGAACCTTTATTAACCAGGTTTGCTGTTAATGAACTTTGTACTTCACATTGGTTTAATCTGTCGAATGCTTTAAGAGACATCTCTTATAAGCCTCGTATTTCAATTAAAACAGGACTTGAAATACTTAAAAAATGTGTTGAAGAAAATAAAGTTTAAATGCTTCTTAAACCTCCCTACAAATTTTCATCAAAATACAACTTAATCTTTTTATTCAGGTTCAGACGATCTTTACCTCCAACGCCATGTCCGTGGCCGGGATAAGGGAAATAGTCAACCTGAACATCGTCGGTTACGCATTGTTTGATAAACTGAAGGCTATGCTGCCATACAACAGTGGCATCCATAGTACCATGGATTACCAGGAGTTTTCCTTCCAGATTTTTGGCATAGTTAAGAAGTGAGGCCGTATAATAACCCTCAGGATTAGTTTCAGGAGTATCCATATATCTTTCCCCGTACATGATCTCATAATATTTCCAATCAATAACAGGCCCGCCGGCACAACCAACCTTATAAACTTCGGGTTCTCTGAGCATTAATGATATTGTCATAAACCCACCGTAGCTCCAGCCATCAACTCCAATACGGGTTGTATCGATAAAATTTAATGACCTCAAATATTCAACTCCCTTCATCTGGTCGGCTATTTCAAGTGTTCCAAGATTACGAAATACTGCCTGTTCAAATTCCAATCCTCTGTTTGCAGACCCGTGGTTATCAAGAGTGAATACTACATAACCGTCTGAAGCGAGGTGATTCAGAAACAGACCTGCCCCTCCAAGCCATGAATCGGTAATCAACTGGGCATGTGGCCCTCCGTAAACATACACTAAGACAGGATATTTTTTTGTTGAATCAAAACCAACAGGTTTAATCATACGGCAATACAAGTCAGCATCATCATCGGCCTTAAGTTTAAAAATTGACATCTCACCCATATTATAGTCAGATAGAGGGTCGGCATTCTCAAGCAAAACCTGAACTGTCTTACCTTTTGAATTTCCAACCTTAATTTCTCGTGCTATGTCAGTACTGCTATACGAGTCGATAAGATATTCTCCAGAGTAGCTTATCATAGCTGAATGTGTTCCGTGATCAGGAGTTAAACGAGTAATTGTCCCTGACTTAATTTCAACAGAATAGATATTTTTTTCCAAAGGGCTCTCTTTTGTGGCCTGGAAAAAAATCTTCTTCTCTTTCGGGTCGGTGCCAAGATACTGTGTAACAACCCAATTTCCTTTTGTAAGCTGCTTTATCATTTCCCCATCTGTATTAAACATATACAAATGATTATATCCATCCCTTTCGCTAAACCAAACAAACCTTCCCAATGTTGTTTTTAAAAAATAGAGGGGATGTTCCGGCTCAACATATTTAGGGCTTTCCTCCTCAAATAGTGTTTTTACAAAACCACCGGTAGCAACATCATATTGATTTAACCACAGATGATTCTGGTCGCGGTTCAGGATAGCTATGTAAATATACTTTTCATTTGGCCCCCATGTAACGGAAGTCAGATATTGGTCTTTTGGCTCTCCTGTTTTCAGGAAAATAGTCTTTTTATTTTTCAAATCATAAACACCAAGAGTAACCTCTTCGCTAGTCATTCCTGCCATCGGATACTTAGTGTTTTTCACAGTTGCTTCCCTCGAATCTATATTCACCAAAGGATAATCGCCAACCATCGTCTCATCTTTTCTGTAAAACGCAAGATAATCTCCTTCGGGCGACCAAAATATTCCTTTATATATCCCGAACTCCTGACGGTGTACTGACTGTCCGTTGACAATTCCCTTGTCTTCATCATTGGTTATTTGAAGTTGTTCCTTTTCAACAGCGATGAATAGGTTATTATCAATTGTATATGCAACGGCATTTGTTTTAGGGTGAATGTCAACATTAGCAGCCTCCTTAACATATTCATTAACCAAATCAAGCTTTTTAGAGATTATATCCGAAACGAAGAGTCGCTTTTTGTATGTAAACCTGATTTTATTATCATCAAGATAGGTTATTGAAGGAAGCCTTTTCAATGAATCGATATTCAAATCTGTCAGGCCGGCATTAAGATCATCAATAGTCATAATTGTGTCTCTTTCCGTTGATGTGGCTTTGCCTTTTACAAGCTTGTTATTAGCAACATAGCTAAAATTATCACTATTTCCCATCCACTTTAACTGACTTATCCTCTTAGGAAACAAAGCCCGATTCATATACGAACCATCTTCAATTGTAAGTTGGTTTTTCTGGGCATGAACAAATAATGATAAAAAAAGTGATAAAAAAAGGATTTGAATTTTCTTGTTTGTATTCATAACTAAAGTTTTATGTTTAATAATATCAAAATCACGCTAATTCAATTTTATAATCAATTGGGTATTATCTAGAATAGATTGGTTAAGCAAAGTTTTGTTCACCAATTACTAAACCGTATTTTAATATTTCATTTGCTAAAGGGTTGTCATTATTAAAATCCGAAGTTCTAATGGGATGTGGTTCAATTCTACTATCAATATTTCGCCGTAAGCGCATTAACTCTAGTTGAATAGTTAAAATATTATCAAAGTCACTCAATATTATTGCAATATCAATATCACTTTCTTCGTGATAATTACCTTTAATGTATGACCCAAATAAAATAACATTGGCATTTTTGTATTGCATTTTAATTTGATCAGCATATTTTGTTGCAATTTTTATAGCTTCTGTTTTATCCATTGTCTGATTTCTTTAATTCTTTCAATCCAAATGGCTGTATATTCTTTTGAGCATTGTTCGTAAAATTCACGCTTAAAATCATCATATCTGGCGTTAATATTGAATGAAGTTATTACATCAAGCCAGTCAGCGTATTTCTCACTCAATTCCAGCTTGCTTAATTCTGCAATTCTATAAAGATTATGAATAGGGGGAGAATGCTTCTTATTAATTTTAACATAATAAGCTTTCAGTAACTTTTCGACAGATATATGCCCCATAAATAAAGCCCAATGAAAAGTCTTTGTTTTATATAAATCAATCATTGTATTAAAGTCTTCATCAGAAGTCGTTTTCCAATGTAGAATTACTTTATCAATATTTATTTCATTATTTTTCATTATCTATCAGACAAAGATACAGAACATTTGTTGTTAATTAATACTTCAAGATTAATCTGTTTGTTAAGTGCTCTAACTTAGCGATAAAGTAACCTCTGCAATTTGTTCCAGGACAGAGTGGCTGTTTTCGATGGCATTACCTACAACGATAATATCAGCTCCTGCATTAAACCTTTCGGCAGCAGCTTCCGGAGTTCGGATACCTCCTCCGACAATAAGCGGAACAGAAATGTTTGCCTTCACCTTTGAGATCATACTAACAGGAACCGGATTCATAGCACCGCTACCACCATCCATATAAATCAACTTCAGCCCCAGCATCTCACCTGCCATTGCAGTAGAAACGGCTATCTCATCTTTATCAGCAGGAATTGGAAGGGAATTGCTCATATACAATGCAGTTGTTGACCTTCCGCTGTCGATAAGCATATAGCCTGTTGGTAATATCTCGAGATTGCTTTTTTTAAGATAGGGTGCAGCTATTACATGTTTTCCAATTAAAAGTTCGGGATTTCTGCCGGAGATCAGCGAAAGTAATAAAATACCGTCAGCACTATCATTTATCTGCATTGTATCGCCCGGGAAAATAATAACAGGAATATCACTGTTCTTTTTAATTATCCTAATAGTTTCTCCTAAAACATCATTTGTCAGAAGACTTCCACCCACGAAAAAAAACGAAACACCAGTCTTAGAAGCCATCTCTGCCAATTTTTCCACATCCTTAGGAGAATATGAATCAGGATCTATTAAAACGGCAAATTGTTTTCTATTGTTATTTAAGGAGTTATATAGATTCATAGAGTTCTTTACGTCAAATCGTTCACAAAAGTAAACAAAAAGGGAAAATATACAAATATAAAAAAATGGAATGATGGGATGATGGAATGTTGGAATGTTGGAATGATGGAATGATGGAATGATGGAATGATGGAATGATGGAATGTTGAGCGAAGCGCCCGCACGAACAAAAAGAATTTCATTTTTTCGGGCGAGGAAATCCTGCCATTGCGAGGCACAAGACCCCGGAAAAGAGGCGCACAAAGTAAAATGACAATCACAAATAATAAAATTCAAATTCCAAATAAATTCCAAATTCTAATTATTGAAATTTCAAAAATACGACGACGTTTTATTCATTGTTTTTTTTGAATTGAGATTTATTTGTTATTTATTATTTGTGTTTTGGAGTTTGCTAAAAAACAACTGTTTATGCAATAGTTATCATTGGTAAGATGGAATAATGGGATAGTGTATTGGTGGGCGTTTCCCAGCAAAGAGCAAAAAAAAGGTATTGAAAGTGAAAAGCTACCTTCAATACCTTCTTTGATTATTGTATTGTTCCAATTATTCCTGAGAAGCTAGGAATCTTTCAGCTTCAATAGCTGCCATAGCACCAGTGCCGGCAGCAGTTATAGCCTGCCTGAAAACTGAATCCTGAATGTCGCCGGCTGCAAAAACACCATCAACCTTGGTAGCGGTAGAATCCGGCTTTGTATTAAGGTATCCAACATCATTCATTTCGAGCTGACCCTTGAAAAGGTCGGAATTTGGTTTGTGTCCAATGGCAACAAAAAAGCCATCAATGTCAATTTTCCTTAGTTCGCCGGTTTTAACATTTTCCACATCCACAGCAGTAACTTTTTTAGCAAAACCTTCAGTTTCTCCAAGAATTTCCTTAGGAACACTATCCCAGACCATCTCAATATTTGGAGTGTTAAAAACCCTATTTTGCATAGCTTTGGAAGCCCTCAATTCATCCCTGCGGTGAATGAGATAAACTTTTCGGCATAGTTTAGCAAGGTAAGTGGCTTCTTCGGCAGCAGTATCGCCTCCACCAACAACTACTACATCTTTCCCTTTGTAGAAATACCCATCGCATGTGGCACAAGCAGAAACGCCATAGCCGTTATACTCAGCTTCTGATGGCATTCCTAACCATCTGGCAGAAGCACCCGTAGCAATAATCACTGTGTCGGCAACAATTGTTTTACCATCATCTGCTTTAGCAGTGAAGGGTCGTTTTGAAAAGTCAACTTCGGTAATTATACCCCATCTTATGTCAGCCTCGAAGCGCTCGGCCTGTACTTTCATCTCCTCCATCATTTCAGGGCCATTGGTTCCCTTAGGATATCCCGGAAAATTATCAACCTCTGTTGTTTCAGTTAATTGCCCGCCCGGTTGAAGACCCTGATACAAGACAGGTTTTAAATCAGCGCGTGCAGCATATATAGCGGCAGTGTATCCTGCAGGGCCAGAGCCTATTATCAGGCATTGGGTTTTGTCGATGTTTTGTTCAGCCATAATTTGATTACTTTTTATTTTTTCTGTTATTATTTTTCTGAATTAATTCTCTTGTCCCCTCAAAAATTCTGCCAATCAATGTATTCATTAAAACTGCACCTTACCTAATGTCAGAAATAGTAAAAGTATGCCAATATGTCTAAATTTTAAATAATTATTTTGAGAGTTCTTTTATTTTTTATTGAATGAAATGAACGAATTGATCCTTAACTTACTGACTAATAAATAAAAATACGCTTTGAAACTAAACCCTCGCTAGTTTCTATCGTGAATAGATACAAACCATTATTATACTTGCTTACATCCACCTTGATCAGATTTTATCCACATGAGTTACCTGTTTCTTGCTTACCCATCGGATTTATTTATTTTAATATTCAAAACTGTATATACAGATTTGACATTAACAAAGCTTGAAGAAGGGTTTAGGATTAAATATCATGAGTATTCCTATACGTTAAATCTACTATATTATTAAGAATCCTTAGAGTAGTCTGATGAAAGCATATTTTATTATTTTTGTAGCACTGTTAATAGCATTTTGTGTAAAAATGAAAAATATTTGGTTGATACTTTCTCTGTTTTGTGTTTTTCAAACTTTGTCTTCCCAAAATAAGACAATAATAGATAGTTTACAAGATGAGCTGTCAACAGCAATAGATACAACCCGAATAATAATATTAAACTCTATTGCTAATCAATATATTGAAAGAAATCCCGATTCCGCTATTAAATATTTGAAAATATCTTTAACAAATGCTGAGCTTATAAACTATAAGAATGGGATCGCAAGAGCTTATGGATTGATGGGCAATTGTTACAGTATTACCGGAGACTATGATATTTCTGATAATTATTACAATAAGTCAATTGGTTTATACGAAAACCTTGGCAACAAATCAAAAACAGCCCATTATCAAATAAGAAAAGCATATTTATATATTGTACAGAATAATTATATTGATGCTTTTTTAATATTAAATAAAGTAAAAGAAATTGCCGATAAAAAAACAGAAGCTAATGCCAATTATTCAATTGCTTATATATATCACGAAATTGAGAATCTGGAAGAAGCACTAAAGCATATCCAGTTATCTTTAAAATACTATGAAAAAACAGGCAATATTAAACTGATAGCTAATTGTAATAATTTTTTAGGAAGCATTTATTATCACCTGAACAAAAATGATGTAGCTCTAAAATATTATAACAATTCACTTGAACTTTTAAAAGACACTGACTTGGACAAGGACTATGCTTTTGTAATTGGGAATATCGGCTTGATTAAAGATCGGAAAAAAAAGTATAAAGAAGCAATTACTATGTATCAAATGGCTGCCAGAATTCTTATTATGACTGCTGATAAGTTCCCTCTTGCAAATATTTATAATAATTTGGCAAGCACTTATTATTCTTTAAATAATTATACAAAATCGGAAGAATATTTCCAAAAAGCAAAAAATATTTATTCAGCATTAAACGATGAAAGAAGTGTTGCCTTATGTTTATTGGGACTTGCAAATTTGCAAAAAGAGAGTAATCCTGAACAAGCTTTAACCTATTACCTTGAAAGCGCTGAACTTGCAGAAAAATATCAATATTTGTCATTTCAGAAAGAAGTATATCATGATTTGGCTGATTTTTTTGAAACCCAACAGGACTATAAAAATTCACTTGATTATCATAAAAAATATTTATTGGTTAAAGACAGTATTTTAAATATCGAAAAAGAGAAGTCAATAAACAACCTTACAATTTCTTATGAGGTCGAAAAAAAAGATAAACAAATCCATTTTTTGAAAAGTGAAAACGAACTAAGACAAAAAACAATTGAAGGGCAAAGACAGAAGTTTGTATTATTGATAATCATTCTGATAATCATCATTGTATTTGCTGTGGTTTTGGCATATCTGCTAATATCGAAAAACAAAGTACTGAAACGTTTGGTAAAAAAAGATAAAGAAGTTATACATGCTGAAGAAAAACTTGGTAAGAATATTAAAAAAATCAACGACCTTAAAGCTGTGCACAATGAAGTGGAAAAAGATATTGCAGCTCACATCTTAAAATTAATGGAAGAAGATAAAGTCTTTATTCAAAACGACTTATCAGTTAGTATGTTCGCAGCATATTGCAATACAAACCCAAAGTATATTTCACAAACAATAAATAATGTTTTCGGGCAGCAATTTAACAGTTTTATAAACGAATACCGCATAAAATATGCCTGCCGTTTGCTAATGCAAGAAAAGTATAAAAATTATACCCTCTCGGCAATTTCTGAGGAAGTGGGCTTTAATAGTATCTCAACATTTATTAGCTCTTTCAAGAAAAATACAGGTGTAACCCCTTCGTATTATATTAAGAATATGAACAAATAGTATTACATCAAACTCAATAGATTTAATTCGCCCAATCCCTTTACTTTCTTCTTTCCTTGTTGATTACAACCTTTTCGAATTTCTGTAATTTAAAAATACCCTTCAAACATTTCTTAATTTCTTTATTTAAAAAACAAATATCTTTCCATGAACTGTTTTTTACCATAGTATTGTATCGATGTAATAACAAACAAAAACAGTGTTTATTCTGAAAAATTAATAATTTACTAATAACACAACTGTCCGATGCTTTTAGAATGCCTGATAGTTGCAAACTTAAGAAACAATGAAAAAAACATCGTTATTTATTATCACCTTGCTTATTGTACTGGCAATAAATGCACAAGAAAACCTAAATACAGACCAATTCCCACAAATAAAAACTGTGGAATGTGAAAATGAAAAAATGCTGCATCATTATTTGAACTTAAACTCAAATAAAGAGATGACGAGTTATCAAATTGGCAATAATCCTGAAGGAGATTATCCCGGGGATATATTTTATTCCCCCGATGGAAGCAAAATTTTTATTGCAAATAGTTATTCAAATAACATTACAATTTTAAATGCTGCAGATGGAGCATTATTAGATAATATTGAAGTAGGTAGTTATCCGATTACTCTTGCATTAAGCGATGAGTATGCAGTAGTTCCTTGTTCTATGTCATCAGATGTTTACATTATTGACTTATCAGACAATAGCATAGCGGCAATAATTGCAGTAAACGATGAACCCGTAAGCGTTGTTATTCAAGGAACAAAAGCATATATAGGTAGCGATATTGGAGAAAGTAGCAGTAATCTTAACGATGAATGTGCAATTATTGATTTGCCAACTTTAACATTAGAAAGCACTATTTCAAATTTTCCTGTAAAAATTACAAGTTATGCTTATACTTTCAATCACGGCAGGACTATTTACAATTATAGTAATTTTGCAGTTACCAATGATGGAGAGTATTTAATTGCAGGCAATTGGGATGATAAAATTAATTTCTATAATACTTCAACCGGAGCAATTGATTATCAATTAGATGCTTCAAATGTAAAGAGGGTTTCAAAATCAGGCGATGGTTCTAAAGTTATTGCTTTTTCGCCCGATAACATTTATCAGGTTGATGTAGAAACACACTCACTTGAAACAACTGTTAGCCTGGGTTCTAATAGTATGTGGTTTCCATGTATCGGAGTTGCCAATCAGGATGGAACAAAAGCTTTTATTTCATTAAACACAAATAACTCGGCATTTATTGATTTTAGTACTTCTGCAATAAATGTATTTCCCCAAACACAAACTCCATTTTGGGTTACTGTAACGCCGGACAGGTCAAAAGTAATTTCCGGTCAATTACATCTTGTTGTTTTTGATTTTGAGACAGAAACAATACTCGGCTCCAATTATAATTTTAGCTCATGGAAAGGAGCAGTTAACCCCGATGCAACACAATTAGTTTGCATTAATTTTACCATTTATGAAGGTCCGTTTTTTTATGACCTCTCCAATTTGAACAATATAATTATTTATGATTATAAGCCAACGGGGGAGGCTCCCGAAGGTGATGCTCCAATGCGTGTTAAAATAACCCCGGATGGACAAAAAGCGCTGATAATTAACGAGCTGTCCGATAATGTATTTATTTTTGATATTCCTACAAGTACTTTTACCAACAATTTTGAACTCGATGGCGCACCTATGGATATTGAATTTACTTCTGACGGAAATTATGCAATTATTACAACCGCTTATAGGGAAGCTGAAATTGTAATCTTTGATATGAATACAGAAACTATTGTAAAAGAGATTACTACCGGGGTATCAAACAGATATATCGAAATCCTACCAGATAATTCAAAGGCTTATGTAAGAACAGGTCAGGATGGAATTTGGGTAATAAATCTTGATGGTGCAAACAGTTCATTAGAAACTACTATTGCTTGCGGAAACGCAACTTATTCAAGCTCAGGTTTTGGTATTTTTACTGATAATGTTGTTACACCGGATGGGAATTATCTATTTGTTTGTGCTGCTTATGAAGATGAGGTTCAAATTATCGATACAGAAACCAATGAAATAGTGGCAGAACTGCCAACAGGGGCTTCGCCCTATTTTATTGCTTTCAACGATGCAAGCGACAGGGCAATTGTCTGCGATAAAGCTGATGACAAATACACATTAATTGATATTGACGGAGAAAATTCTTCCATAATCAGTGATTTCCCAATTAACCCTGATACAGAAGTCGCTTTCAGATGTGCTTATAATAGTGTGAATGACGAATTTGGGATTACTGTTTACGGAAATTACTATTACAATACAGGGGCACAATTAATAACAGCAGATGCAAATACGGGTGAAGAAATCAGCACTGTAAATTTTCCTGATGAAGCCGGAAATGCTATGCAAGTAATATACGATATCGATGGCAACCCACTTGTATTAACCGAGCTTAGCCTTATTCACGGCACAGAACAATATGATTTTCCAGTAAAAGTAAAATATATGGCTTATTCACCGCAAGAAAATGTGGCCCTTGTTATTTCACCAGTTGATGATAATTTGTATGTAATTGATATGACTACAACAGATGTAGAAACTTATTCTATTGCCGAAAATAATTTTATTTTATACCAAAACACACCAAATCCAGCAACAGGTTTAACAACTATTAATTATGAATTAAAAGAAAAAGCAGAAGTGAAATTATCTGTTTTTGATAATGCAGGAAAATTAATACAACAATATAATAGTGATATTCAGAAGAAAGGAAACCATAGTTTGGAATTGGATATTTCCAAATTTAATCCCGGAGTATATTATTATACTCTATATGCGGACAATCAATCACAAACTAAAAAAATGATTGTTAAATAGCAATAAAAATCATATTAGCATTACAGGTATAAACCAAAAGTAAAACTATATAATGTATTAGTAAATTTCGCTAGAGTCAAGTCAA
Organism: Chlorobiota bacterium; assembly: GCA_030592565.1. Lineage (GTDB taxonomy): Bacteria > Bacteroidota > Bacteroidia > Bacteroidales > JAADJA01 > JAADJA01. The sequence continues at coordinate 2,284 of JAUVIX010000003.1, read as the reverse complement.
TATTAATTTAATTGTTGTATTTGATTTTTTTTCTACTTTTGCAGTCCTCAAATTTTTGTTTAAATGTTGTGGAAGTAAAAGTCAGTATGATATAATTTCTGACTTTCATCACTCGGGGTGTGGCGCAGTCCGGTTAGCGTGCTTGACTGGGGGTCAAGAGGTCGGGAGTTCGAATCTCCCCACTCCGACAAGAAAGAAAAGACCTGTCACAAAGTGATGGGTCTTTTTATTTGCGAAATGGTGATAACTTGTTATCATAAATGAAGCAAATAAAAGGACATATATGACGTAGTCATCAGGTCTTTTCTGCAGTTGTAACACCTCCCAAAAGAGATCACCGAAGGTAATCTCCTCACTCAGAAAGGAATATCAGATGGATGCTGAATTGAATTCAGCATGACAATTTTCTCTTTATATGTGTATGAGTCCAAGACCTTCTCTACCACTTAGCCTGGCTTGAAGATTTGAGCCAGAGGGGTATTAATTTCCCAGGTGGAAAGACCTGACTGTACTAAGAATAGACAATTAGTTCTAATCCATAACACAGCGCACTGAAAAACCACTCTTCTTTGAGAAGGTAGACAATTCCGCAGTACCTGAGTGGTAATACAAACTAAAGAACCAGCCTGCAACATTACCACTATTTAATGACCATCTAGTACCGAACACACCAATACCATAAAATTCTCCACCCCAGGTACGGTTGCCTCCGGATAATGTTGAAAACCCGTAATCGTCAGTGCCATATTGAGTGTCGTTCTGGTCCCATCTCGGATGCGTATAAGTGTTGCAACCTCCACCCATAGGGGAGTTCACCTGCCGACATGACTTTAGCATATTTCCATTTTGAGAACCACCGATGAAGCCGATTAGCATTGTCCATTCATCATTCGTTGGTATGTGCCATCCTGTTGGGCAAAGACCGTTGGTGTCATCAGTTGTATACCAGTTATATAATCCACCATATATATTTTTCCAGATAGTATCATTATCATACCATACATAAGCACCGATTGTAAGATTACTCCAATTGCCTTCATTGGTAACATTTGGTATTGGAGTGTTGTTTTGATAAGTTGTAGTTTTTAGGTTTTCGGCCATCCAGCACTGTGTGCCTATTTGTACGGTGTTGTATGTGTTGCCGTCAATGTCAGTTACTGTTGGCATCCCGGGGCAGGGCTCGCCAGTTCCTCCTCAGGGCTGTGTTTCAAAATATTCCTCGCTTCCATAGGCTGTACCTGAACTATTGGTAGCGTAAGCTTTTACATAATACGTGGTTTCAGGGTCTAAACCAGTCAGGTTACTTGTAAATGTGCCTGTTACAGTAGCTGCACCTAATTCAGTTTTAAAATCATCTGTTGTTGGGTTTTGTGTTACTGACCAGCAATGACCATGCTGTGTAACATCAGAGCCTCCCATATCTGTAATTTCACCTTCGACGTTGGCACTATAGGGTGTAAGATTAAAAACTGATCCTGTTTCAACATTTGGAATAGTTGGTGTATTTTCATCCCTGAGACAACGTACCGAATAGCCCCTATTCTTTTCAGCGCCACACACGTAAACGTAGCCGCTGCTATATAAAAGATCACGAATCCAGGCATCGTACGAAGGGGTCTCGGACCACTCAGTAGAAGACCACCAATAACAGTATTCTCCAACGTAGCCGAAATTCGCACCGTAGCCACGGAAGCTGCCCGGAAGGCCTGAAAACCCGTAAACGTCAGTGCCATAATGTGTATTGTGCTCATTCCACCGTGGATGATCAGTGGTGTTACAACCCCCACCCAAGGATGAATTAACCTGCCTGCACGATTTTAGCTCGTTACCGTGGGGTTGTCCTAATCCGCCAATAAAATCGGTTAATGCTGTCCATTCATCGTTAGTTGGTACGTGCCATCCTGTTGGGCAAAGACCGTTGGCATCGTCAACGGCATACCAGTTATACAATCCACCATACAAGTCTTTCCAGCTAATATCATTATCATACCATACATACGCTCCAGTTGTAAGAAAACCCCAATCATTTGCACCTATAACGTTTGGTATTGATGTACCGTTTTGATAAGTTGTAGTTTTTAGGTTTTCGGCCATCCAGCACTGGTCGCCAATTTGTACTGTGTTGTAAGTGTTTCCGTCAATGTCTGTAATAACATCACCACAAGTGAATAGAGAAGTATCACCAGAAGTTTGCATTCCATGCCCTACATTATTTGTCCAGTATTCATCTTTGTCTGTTGTATTCACCTGGCCATCCATATTGAAATCACCGGATAAGTAGCCG
>JAUVIX010000287.1 GCA_030592565.1 Chlorobiota bacterium | reverse complement strand
TAGTATATGTTACACTCCAATTATGGCTAATTTGAATGAACATAAAAGTACCATAATATTAACCAATCACTTTGGATGGATTTATTATATGAAAGAAAACGAAGAACAGGATGGATTAATAAAAAAAGATTCATTGCTTATTTCGACCGGGATAAATAATTTATCAGAACCGGTTGCAACTGATATTGATAAAAACGGCAACCTGGACTTATTTTTTGCATATAAGAAAATTGAAAATAACCAGGAATATATTTATATCAGCACAGTTGATCTTATAACCAAAACAATTGAATCACAGGAATATAATTATCCAATTTATATTAGAAAACCAGTTTTATCAGATTTAAATAACGATGGATTGAATGAAATAATACTAAGAGTACCATCGCAAAGTATTCACATTATTGGTTATAATCTGGATTCCATAAATATAATTGAAGTACCTGATATGATCGAAACTGAAATATCAGTTGGTGATTTTAATAATGATGGTTCAAATGATATTGTTTACGGGACAAGAGATTATGATTATTGTTTTTATGTATTTGAACATTATGTTAAAATATGTAATATACAAGGACAAGAAATATTTAGTACCCCAGTACCAACACGAGCTTATACGAAATGGATAAGTGATATTGATAATGATAGTAATAATGAAATAATTTATTCATATCAGGAAAACCTATACATCATCGACATCCCCAACGCCGGCTCCTCAATAGACTGGCCCGGTCAGCAGGGTAATGTGCGCAATACCGGCGTATTGGAGCAACCCGCCTATTATGCCCCTGTCGGCGACACAGTTTATTGGTATAATGCAATTTCACTCTCTCCCGATGTTGATAATATTATTCCGGCAGGCTCAACAGTAATTATAAAACAGGGAACCAAAGTGGAAGCCCACACCGGAGCAGGCCTTACTGTTGACGGCACGCTTATCACAGAAGGTTCGGAAAATCACCCTATCCTTTTTACTGCCGATATTAACGGAGCCAATAAAGGTTATTGGCAGGGTATAACAGTCTCTAACCACGGCGTTGCCTCGTTCATACACTGCACAGTAAAGGATGCAGAAATCGGTATCCTTGCCGAAGATAACAGCAGTTTAACTGTAGAAAACTGCATAGTTAAAAATAATATTACCGGTATCGGTGCATTTAATTCCGAGCCATATATTAAGGAAAACCACATAACAGGTAATGATATCGGTATAAGTTCATATAAAAACGGCTCTCCTGTTCTGTCCGACTTAAAAAATGAAATGCCATTCCGAAATGGTATTCTTGATAACACAACCGGTATTCAAATAAATGATGCCAATATATATCTTGACTACGGGTATAATGATATATACAACTCTCCGCAAAGCGGCTTATACATACAGATACTGACAGAGACTCCTAATAGTGAAGTTTATGCGAGAAATAATTATTGGGGCGGTACGGATATTGAACAAATTAATAAATCACTTGAGCCTGCAGAAGCAATTATTATTGAACCTATTCTTACCTCTCCACAATCGCAATATTCACCAGCTGCAAGTGGAGAATCTGAAATGTTAAGCGATGCTGTTACGGACAAAGATAATGGTGATTATGAATCGGCAGTGGTTACTTATAAGGCCATTATCCATCAATATCCACTTGCACCGGAAGCTTATATTTCAGTTTCTGGCATTTATGAATGCTATGTGGAATCGAACGGAAATATACAAAATCTTGAAACTTATTATACCGATCTGTATAATGATTCCACATACAGTCAGGAGTTTAATAAGCTTGTATTCGGATATATCAATCTTTGTAAACGCGAACAAGCCAAATTTGATGAAGCCGTTGCAAACTATGAGTCGATAATACTTAATGATCCGACTTACAATGATTCGGTTTTTGCTGTTATCGACATAGGAAACACTTATGAAGAAGCCGGTAACTACAAATCCACGCTCGGTACTCTATCGTATCTTGTTCCTTTGTCAAGAGCTAAGCACGTTGAAAAGACAGTGTATTTGCTTTTATCATTAAAACCCGAAAAACAAATCCCTGCTATTAAAAAAGGTGATTTTGTGTTAGAGCAAAATATTCCTAATCCTTTTAATAACACAACTTCAATATCTTATACTTTACCTCGTTCCTGCAGGATTTCATTTGATGTTTTTGATGTAACAGGCAAAAAGGTATATGATATGAACCTTGGCACTCAAACCGTGGGAGAACACAAAATAACAATTGATCTGTCAGGCTTTTCACCGGGGATTTATTACTATCTGCTAAAAGCTGACAATGAGTTTGCAGGTGTTAAAAAGATGGTTTTGAAATAGATTATGCATAATACTATTTAGTGCAACTCTTCCAGCCCAAGCCTGTGTGTAAGTGAGACTTGTGCGATTCTTATTTTATGTCAACAAATCTATTGCCATTTAAAATTACTGTTTTATCTTTGAAACCAAACATTATTGAGTTGTTAGAAATCAAATATCAGTAAAATGTCAGTATTATTAGAATTTGCAATGTTCCCCACCGACAAGGGCGTTAGTGTTAGTAGCTATGTCGGCAGAATTATTAAAATGATAAGAGAAAGCGGAGTTTCTTATCAGCTAACTCCTATGGGAACAATAGTTGAAACGGAAACAATGGAAGAGGCGCTCGAAATTGTCAAAAAGTCGTACGAACAGCTTGAGTCTGACTGCGACAGAATATACTCAAGCCTGAAATTTGACATCAGGAAAGGTGAAGGAGACCGGATGTCGAAAAAAATGAAATCAATTGAAACCAAAATTGGTGAGGTTAACAGGTAATGGAGCAGGTCTCAGTTAATGTTGCGCAAAGCCGGAGAGTTGGACTAATACTGAAAGAACACAACATCCGACCGGAATTTTACGACAGAGAGTTTTTATCATTTGAAGCTGTCAGGGAGACAAAGTTGCGGGTTTATCTCTTTTCAGCAGCCATCTGTCACCAGACCTATTCTCTCGTCAATAAAAGAAAAAATCTCTACGGCTGGGATTTTATGGAGTATGGTTTTCTGCAAATGATAAAACATAACTCCTTTCTTTTCAATAACCTTGAACGAACGGATTGCTCAAAATCAAAAATCAAAGAGCACCTTTCCGTTTTCTTTTCCGAAAATGGCAATCCCAATACTTGCACACTTGATAGTCTTGATGAAAGATCGGCAATGCTCGAAGAAATCTGCGAAGTTGTAATTGAAAAATATTACGGCAAAATTTCAGAACTACTCGACCAAAGCGATAAAAAATTGCACAATTCGGGAAAAGGTATTTATGACATTTTGACTCAATTTCAGGGCTTCAACGATCCTTTGAAAAAGAAAATCACATTTTTCCTGAAGCTTGCAACAGATGCCGGAGTTTTCAACCTCTCCGACACCGAAAACATCATCCCTATAATGGATTACCATATGCAAAGAGTACTTATGCGAATGGGCTGTGTCGAAATAAATGACAAACAGTTTCATTCAGATTTAATTTCCAAAAAACCTGTTGATTCCGATAAGGTAATTAGAGAAGCATGTATCAAAGCAATAAAGATAATTGCAGATATCGCAGGACACAACATACTGAAGATGAATGATTTTTTCTGGCCTCTCGGACGAAGTTGCTGCAACGAAAACCCATTGTGTGTCAGTAAATCCTGCGAAAAAAATCCATGTACCTTTTTCACAGTTGTGGATTTGAAGTCTCATAAAAACTGTATCTTTGAGCCTGTTTGTAAAGCAAGTAAGGATGAACATTACAGAAAACTATGGCAACCGGTTGTGGAGACAAATTATTATTAGCAATCTAAATATTTTTTGTACCTTTACAACCAAAATTATAGTGTATGCCTGAAATATGTAGGTTTTACGGGATAAATATATTTATGTTTTTTAATGAACATAATCCACCACATTTTCATGCACATTATGGTGAATATAGAATAACAATTAATATTGACGATGAAGTAGTAAAAGGCTTTATGCCAAAACGAGCCCTCAAATTGATTTTTGAATGGATGGATATACATAAGTCTGAATTACTTGAAAACTGGGAAACGTTACAAATTGGAGGTACTCCTAATATTATTGAACCGTTAAAATAGAAGTTATGGATTTAGTTTGGGTTACAAAAGCAAAATATATTTCAGATTATAAGATTGATCTGACATTTAATAATGGAGCTGAAGGTAAGATTGATTTAGAGGATAAACTCTCTTTGCCTATTTATGAACCATTAAAGAATAAAGAATATTTCAGAGATTTCCATTTAAATTCCTGGACAATTGAATGGGAAAACGGGGCTGATTTTGCACCTGAGTTTTTATTCAATCTTCTTATTAAGCAAAAACATCCCCAAACTGATAATAGTTTAGTATAATTCTAAACTATTGGTTTGTCTTAATTAATAACTTCACAAACAGCATCCTAAGCCATTGCTAAATTCTCAATCTTTAATGACAAGCAAACTAAACATCGACCGACAGACACTTCAAGAGCTGGAAATCATCAACTCCGACGATAGGAGGATTAGTGTCTTTTCCGTTCTAAATAAAACTGCTACTACCGGCGGAAAAGATAAGCTAAGGAAAATTTTTCTTAATCCGGAATATGATATTGAAACAATAAGAGAGAGGCAGGAAGCTGTCAGCTATATAACATCAAACTCCATTGGCTGGAAATTCCAGTTTCCAAAAAAGCTAATGGACCAGCTTGAGTTTTACTACTTCCTTAATATTGACCCCGCTGTTAGCAAATATGACTTTGTCAACTTCTTTGAAGGATTGCGATACTGGACACTTTACAACTCATATTACAAAACTTTCAGGGAGGGTGTTAAGAATATTTTTAAATTTTTCAGAGTTTTGAATTACTTTTATTTCAGTAATAAATCGGACTCAATGCCTGCTCTGTTAAAGGAAATTTTTAATTAAATAGAAAATGTACTGAATATCGGTTTTGAGAAAGAGATTCTT
>JAUVIX010000025.1 GCA_030592565.1 Chlorobiota bacterium | reverse complement strand
TAATAATACCACAGTTTAAAAACAGTTTATTGACCTCAGCTATTCTCCGGATATTTTCATAGCGATCTTCTTCTGTAAATACAAGATTATTATTAATACCCGACCGAATATTATCACCATCAAGTACTTGTGCAACAAATCCATTATTATACAGTTGCTGATCCAGATGCCTTGCAATAGTAGTTTTGCCTGAACCTGAAAGACCTGTGAGCCAAATAACCTGGGCTTTCTGTTTAAGCAACTTTTCTTTCTCTTCCCTCTGGACTATTTCGTTAAATACCGGGAAAATATTATTTTCATTATTTCTCATCATCTACTTTTATTATAAACAAAATAACTAAATATTATTGGCTATTTTTGGAGTGCAAAATTAGAAAAAATTTGAACTTATTTTACTTTACTTAGTATAAACTCCAAAATTAGGTACTTTTACCACAAAAAAAAAATTATGTTACACTATATCTTTTAGCTCTTATTTTGGACATTTTTATTGTATCCATAGTACTTGCCTTTATTATTATATCACTCTATACAGAGTTGGTAGGCCCTGCATTTACATTTCTTATAGGAATAATTGTTCTTGGAATTTTTGGAATTTTAACACCTAAAGAAATATTAAGCGGACTTGCTAACGAGCAGATCATGGTAATAATATTACTATTGCTCCTGGGAGACATAATAAGGAAGACCGATCTGATTGACAGACTTTTCGATAAAGTTTTCAGAAAAACAAAAACATACCGGGGATTTATGAGCAAGATGATTGTTATTGTAGCTGGTTTTTCAGCTTTCCTTAACAATACACCCTTAGTTGCTATTATGATGCCATACGTACATAATTGGAGCAAAAGGAACAACATTAAGCCCAGTAAGTTATTGATACCACTTTCATATGCTGCTATTCTTGGTGGTTGTGCTACATTGATTGGTACTTCTACTAACCTGATAGTAAATGGTATGGTAACAGACCAGTTGATAATCCCCGGACTAGAACCTTTGGGATTGTTTGATTTTACATTAGTTGGCTTTCCTATGATAATAATAGGTTCTATTTATCTTATACTTTTTAGTAATAAACTGTTACCTTCAAAAACTGATGTTATTTCTGATTTTTCGGCCCAGACAAGGGAATATCTGGTTGAAGCCAAGGTAAGGAGAAACTCTAAACTTATTGGTAAAACGATCGGCAATGCAGGGCTTAGAAACCTTAAAGGATTATTTCTTGTGGAAATATTGAGACAGGAAAAACGTATTTCGGCTGTTTCGCCCTTCGAGGTGGTGAAAGAAGATGATATACTTGTTTTTGCTGGTGATACCGAGACTATTGCTGAGATGATAAATGCCGATGTGGGACTGGAGTTAACAGAAATAGGGATGTTTTCAAGAAAGACACATACTGAAGTGCTTGAAATAGTTGTATCTCATAATTCTACATTAATTGATAAAACTGTTCGGGAAGCAGGATTTAGGGGGAAGTATGATGCAGCTATTCTGGCAATCCACCGTAACGGAGAAAAAATATCAGGAAAAATAGGGCAGGTAAAACTTAAAGCCGGGGATGTGCTGCTTTTACTTGCTGGTGATGATTTTTCAAAACGCTCATTGGATACTCACGATTTCTACCTTATCTCAAAAATACGTGAGTTCCGTAAACTCAAATGGTATCAAACAACCGCATTATTCGGTGGTACTGCATTGGCTATTCTTCTCTCAGGGTTGGGAATTATTTCACTTTTTATGGCACTTGTCGTTTTGTTGATAATAATCCAATTATTAAAAATAACCTCTCCAAAGGATATCGCAAAAAGTATTGATTTTAATCTTGCCATAATCATTGCTCTTTCTCTTGCCCTTGGCACTGCGATGATGAAAACCGGAATGGCAAGTATTATTGCAAACTTTATCATCTCTGTCTTCAAGCCATTTGGACCTTATGGTTTATTGTTTGGTATTTTTCTGATAACAAATCTTTTGGCTTCGTATATAACAAATAAAGCTGCTGCTGCTCTTATATTCCCCATTTCAGTAACTGCAGCCCTGAATCTGGGTTTACCACCTGTCCCATTCATACTTGTAGTTGCTTTTGCTGCTGCTGCTAATTTTATTACTCCAATTGGATATCAAACTAATCTTATGGTTTACGGACCCGGCGGATACTCATTCAAAGATTACTTTAAAATAGGATTTCCACTCACAATAATTTATATGTTTGTGGCTGTTACTATTCTTTACTATGGTTATATTGTTTAATGATAATTGAAAAAATGAAAAACGAAAAAATGAAAGAATTACTGGAAGTCGCTATTCGTGCCGGAGTTGAAGCAGGAAGTGCAGTCTGCGAAATTTATAATAATGAGTTTGATGTCGAATTTAAAGATGATAAATCACCACTAACTCTTGCTGATACTAATGCAAACAAGATTATTGAGTCTTATCTTGAAAAAACAGAGTATCCGATTCTAAGCGAAGAGGGAAGAGATATTCCTTACAGTGAGAGGAAAATGTGGGAATATTTCTGGATGGTTGACCCCCTTGACGGGACAAAGGAATTTGTGAAGAGAAATGGTGAATTTACAGTGAATATAGCTCTTATACACAATGATACACCTGTGCTTGGTGTTGTTGTAGCTCCGGTTTTAAGGGACCTCTTTTTTGCATCTGAATTGACCGGAGCTGTTAAAGTTGGGGATATTTCTATGGAGAAAGGTAAATTTACAACTGATATGGATGTTCTTCTGAAGTTGGGGAAAATGCTACCAGTTGCAAATAATGGTGATGTTTTCAGGATAATGGGGAGTAAATCGCATATGACTAAGGAAACAGAGAATTTTATTAAAGAGCTGGAGAAAGAGCATAGCAATATTGAAATAATACCAAAAGGCAGCTCACTTAAAATATGTCTGGTTGCCGAAGGTTATGCAGACGTCTATCCTCGTTTTGCACCAACAATGGAATGGGATACCGCTGCAGGCCATGCAATTGTAAAATATGCCGGTGGCGAGGTTATAAATCGTGAAACAGACAATCCTGTTGTCTATAATAAAGAAAATCTGCTGAATCCCTGGTTTCTGGTTACAAGATAGTTATGTATTATAATATTCCAAGCGTGGACACTTGGAGCATTAATAATTTGAAACCAAAATTAGTTATTACGTGTTTTTAAAGATTCGCTTCATAGTTGAATCCTTCTCCTGGGCCTTATCATCAGAGTAATATCCGTAGCCATATCCATAACCATACCCGTAGCCATATCCGTAGCCATATCCGTAGCCATATCCGTAGCCATATCCATAACCGTATGAGCTTTTAGTTAGTTTAACATCATTAATCAGGATACTGATATTCTTAAGGTCTCGCTTCTCAAGATCGCCCATAATAGAGCCAAAAACTTTTTTGTTAGTATAATTTTGTCTTACAACGAATATATTGGAATCCGCATATTTCATAAGAAGGAAAGCATCAGTAACCAAGCCAACAGGAGGAGTATCAAGAATTACATAATCATATCTCTCTTTTATTTTTTCAAACATCAAATCTGTTTTCTTCGATGCTATAAGCTCAGCAGGATTCGGAGGCACAGGACCCGCCATAATAATATCCAGATTTTCAATTGGGGAATGCTGGACAATATCCTCAAACTCACTTTTATTAATAAGATACGAACTAATACCTTCAATATTTTTCAAACCAAAATCCTTATATATCTTAGGCTTTCTCAAGTCGAAACCTAAAAGAACAGTCTTTTTACCATAAAGCGCAAAGATGGATGCAAGGTTTATTGCTGTAAAAGTCTTACCGGCACTTACCATATCAGAGGTTATAAGTATAGTCTGTTTATCGTCAGTACCCTGACCTAAAAACTGCAGGTTTGTCCTGATTGAACGGAACGATTCGGCAATTGACGATTTTGGAGATTCGGCAACAACTGCCTGAGTATCTCTGTTACTGTGAATTATATGCCCGATAATAGGATATTTAGTAATATTCTCAACATCTTTTCGCTCAACAATACTATCATTGAAATAATCTTTCCCAAGAATATAAACAACCGGCAAAACAATTCCAAGAATAATTGCAATTACAAAGTTCAGGCTCTTTTTTGGAAAAACAGGGGCATCTCCTGAATCTCTAGCAATGTCAATAATTTCATTATCCGGCTCATTAGAAGCTTTAGTAATCTGAGCTTCCGAGCGTTTCTCCAAAAGATAGTTATACAAATTATCACTAAGTTTAAATTTTCTCTCAATACCAAGCAACTGCCTTTGTGTTGAAGGAAGATTCTTTACTTTGCCCTCAAGTTCATTTATTCTCTCATTTATATCGCCAATTGCAATTTGTGAATTCTTAAGTATATTTTTTAGATTTTCCAGTAAAGTAGCTTCTATCATTTCTATCTTTTGTTTCATCATAATAACACCAGGGCTTTTTGAAGTCGTAAAGAGAAGTTTTTCCTGCTTTTCGGAATATGCATTTGTAAGCTCTTTTGTCAGGTCATTTAACAAAGGATCGTCAATACCAAGTGAAGAAGGGATAATAAGAACATCTTCAAGTCCCTTATTTTCTTCGATATAATTCTTTAACGTTATGTAATATTTATTCTTAAGTGTAAGCATTGCTTTGTCACCCTCAAGGTCTTTCAACTGTTCAAAAAGTTGTGTAGCCTGAAAATCAAGATTCATAACCTTTTTGTTGGTTCTGAAATCCTGTAACGACTGCTCTGCATAATTAAGAGAGTCTAAAATGATACCAAGCTGTGAATTAATAAAAAGAACAGTATTTTCAGCAGCACGATTTTTTTTCTCAAGGTTTCTGGAAAGATATACCTCAGTAAGTTTATTTAAAAAATCAATAGATTTATTGACATTATTACCCTTTAATGTAATTTTAAGAATTGATGATTCCTCTTTAATGGGTTCTATTTCAAAAGCCTGAAACTGTTTAGTCAGTTTATCAGGATTATTAAAAATAAAGAAGAAACTTACATCACTATCTGTTTCAGGATTGTAGCTTTCATTTAATAGAATCTTAAAATTATAATTTTTGTCTATTATTCTTTGTCCGAATGAAAATGTACTGTCGATTAAAACATTAACTTCATTCTCTTTCCCAGGATTTTTATAAACCTCATATTCTTTATAATTGTACAGTTTAATGTTTTTACCTTCTGCTTCCAGAGTAAATGATTTATTATTCAGAATCGTAATTTTAAACTTGAGATTTATTGGTTGCAGATGAGCTGAATCAAAAACAAGAACAAAAGGATTGTCTTTATAAAGTTCCTTGGTAATAAAATTCTCCTCCCTGAAATATGCAATATATAGATCTAAATCTCTGACAACCTCATTTACCAATGTGTAGGATTGAAGTTTCCCGATTTCATTTTCCACATTTTGCTGACTATTCATAAAACCAAACCCCATAAGGGATTGCGCATCCATTTCTCCGCCCTTGGTGTCATTTATTAAGACCGTTGTTTTAACCTCATAAATCGGTTTTGTATATTTATTGAATAGGAACGCAATTAACAGAGCTATAAAAATGGTAAGTATAAAGAAATACCAATATCTGTATAACTTAAAAAACAGCGCTTTATAATCAAAAGATTCTTCCTGTTGTAATTCTGTAAAATTATTTTCCACGTTTATTTACTTATTTTAAAATTGAAAAAATAACAAGTATTAAAGAGATTGATGAAATAATCAGGGCATAGGGGAACATCTGATATGCAAAATTCTTTCCTTTCAATGGCATTACGTAAACTATATCATCCGGCATCAGGTAGTAAAAATCCGATTCCAGTATATCATCACTTAAAAGGTCAAGATGATGAACTTTTGACCCTTTCTCGGTATGCCTTACAATTACAACGTCATCTCTTTTAGCATAAGTTGTAAAATCACCGGCCATTCCAAGAACTTCAAAAATATTTATCTTATCCTGATAAATCTTATATTGTCCGGCTCTGTTTACTTCTCCAACAACAGTTATATTGTAATTCACAAGTTTAACAACAACCATTGTCTTTTTCAGATACTCACCAATGACTTCTGAAACATCAATACTGAATTCTTCAATGGTTTTTCCTTTGGCAAATATCTTACCAACAAAAGGTAATTCAACATATCCTTCATCATCAACAGAATAACTTGTCAGGTAAATTGCCGCATCATAATATATATTTCCAGAAGTGCTAATACCGGGATTAAAAAAATCATCGGCATCTTGATTTGCACTCATTATTTTAACATAAAGATTATTCCCTGATTTTAGATGGTAATCCATCAATGTTCTATCGTTAAGATACTCCTGCTTTGCCGAATCATCTTCCGGAACTTGCATAAGCACCTGTTTTTTAATAGGAACACAGGATGAAAACATCAATACAAGAACACTAATTGCAAGGATAGGCTTTAAATAAATAGAAATTTGATTTCGCATCTGATTAGTAAATTAATTCAATATGTTACTCATTCTCAAAAACAAGCCGCAAAAGTAATCTATATTTATGAAAATGACGAAAAAAAATTTACACTAATTCAAAAGATTAAAATGGTTATTTTTGCAACCTAAAAGGATAAAAACATGAAAGCATACATATTCCCCGGACAGGGTGCTCAGTTTATTGGTATGGGAAAAGATCTATTCGATAACTCCCGGACAGGAAAAGAGTTATTTGAGAAGGCAAATGATATCCTTGGTTACAAAATAACTGATATTATGTTTAGCGGTACTGACGAAGAGTTGCGACAGACTAAAGTAACTCAACCTGCAATTTTTCTACATTCGGTCATTCTTGCTCACGAACTTGGTGATAATTTTCAGCCCGATATGGTTGCAGGACACTCGCTTGGTGAGTTTTCAGCTCTCGTGACTGCCGGTGCGCTCTCTTTTGAGGATGGTTTAACGCTGGTTTATGCACGTGCTATGGCTATGCAGGCCGCCTGTGAAGCTGAACCTTCAACAATGGCAGCTATTCTCGGACTAGAGGATGAGGTTGTTGAGAGTGTTTTGAAAGGTATTGATGAAGTAGTTGTTCCTGCAAATTATAATAGTCACGGACAGCTCGTAATATCAGGTTCGATAAAAGGAATTGATATCGCCTGTGAGAAACTGAAAGAAGCTGGTGCAAGAAGAGCACTACAATTAAAAGTAGGGGGAGCTTTCCACTCTCCTTTGATGGAGCCGGCCAGAGTAGAACTTGCAAAAGCAATTGAAAATACTCTTTTTAACCCTCCGGTATGTCCTGTATATCAGAATGTAAATGCTAAACCGGAAACCAGTCCTGAAAAAATAAAAGAAAATTTAATTGCCCAATTAACTTCACCCGTTAGATGGACTCAAACGATTGAAAATATGATTGCCGATGGTGCTGATATGTTTATTGAGGTTGGCCCGGGTAATGTTCTCCAAGGATTGGTCAAAAAGGTTGACAGGCAGATGGAGACAGGGAAAGCAGAACTTGGTTAATGAATGAGTGCTCAAAGCACAAGAGTTAATAAGAAGAAATTTCAAACATTGATGAACCTATTTATCATTTAGATTTGTTTCTGTTTTGGAGTTTATTTTACCCAATTGGGTTTTCGTTTTTCGAGGAACGCTGCCATTCCCTCCTGCCCTTCGTCAGCTGCCCTCAATCGTGCTATTATATCGGCAGTGTAATCCATTGCATCCGTTATTGTCATTTGGTCGTTTACTAATGTACTTATCATCGCTTTTGTTGCCTCTGCTGCTTTTGGAGCAGAAGTCATAAATTGCTTAATATAATCCTGTAAAACCCTCTCGATTTCGTCATATGAAACCGCCTTGTTGACAAGCCCAAACTTTTCGGCCTCTTTCCCTTTAAACCTTTTACCTGTCATCATCAGCTCTTTTCCACCAAACTCACCAATACGCTTTAGAACATAAGGGCCGATTGTGGCAGGAGAGATACCGATTTTTACCTCGCTGAAAGCAAAGGTTGTATCTTGTTCTGCAATAACAATATCGCAGGCAGAGAGCAAACCGTTGGCACCTCCAAAAGCAGCACCATGAACGACAGCTATTGTTGGATGTGGGCAAAAATAAACTGTTTTGAAAAGGGTGGCAAGTCTTTTCCCGTCTTCGAAATTTTCTTTATATCCGTATTTTGCAATGTCTTTCATATAGTTGAGGTCGGCACCTGCACAAAAGGATTTTCCTTTACCCCTAAGTACTACAATACGAATGTCCTCCATTTCACCAACCTCTCTATATATCGAGGTTAATTCCTC
The DNA here is from genome assembly GCA_030592565.1 of Chlorobiota bacterium. Taxonomy (GTDB): domain Bacteria; phylum Bacteroidota; class Bacteroidia; order Bacteroidales; family JAADJA01; genus JAADJA01. The sequence continues at coordinate 9,802 of JAUVIX010000025.1, read as the reverse complement.
AATCATCAAAGCATCAAAAGCATTATGCTTTTCCGGTCTGTTGAGATAAATTGTTGTAACAAATCCCTTTTTGTCGAGTTCTATGGTTTTATATATCATATTTATTATAGAGTCCTAACAGGCTTTGAAAACCTGAAAGGTTTATTACATTCTAAATATTCCATACTTTGTCTCCGGGAACTTTTTGTTCAGCGAAGCTGCGATTCCCATTGCTATAATTTTACGTGTATCAACCGGGTCTATAATTCCATCGTCCCACAAGCGGGCTGTGCTGTAATAGGCTGCTCCTTCCCTTTCGTATTTTTCAAGGATTTCAGTTTTCAGTTTTTCCTTGTCAGTTGGGTCCATCTCCTGCCCACGAGCAGCAAGTTGTTCTTCCTTAACCTGTATCAGAACTCCAGCTGCCTGTTCGCCTCCCATAACTGAGATTTTTGCATTAGGCCACATAAACAGTAATCGTGGATCATAAGCCCTGCCAGCCATAGCATAGTTTCCAGCTCCGAATGAACCGCCAAACACAACCGTAAATTTTGGCACATCAGCATTAGCCACAGCGTGAACGAATTTAGCTCCATCGCGTGCAATACCACCGTGTTCATATTGTTTTCCTACAATAAAACCTGTAATGTTTTGCAAAAACAGAATGGGGATATTCCTTGAACTGCACAATTCCACAAAATGGGCACCTTTTAAAGCTGATTCTGAAAATAAGACACCGTTGTTACCAATTATTCCAACAGGATAACCCATAATCCTGGCAAAGCCAGTTATCAGAGTAGGAGCATATCTTGCTTTAAACTCCTGAAAACGGCTACCGTCAACCATTCGCGCAATTATCTCTTTTACATCAACAGGCTTGCGTAGGTCAATCGGGGCTATTCCGTAAAGTTCTTCAGGATCATAAAAAGGCTCTTCAACTGGTGTGATATCTAAAGTTTGTTTTTCTTTCGGCTCAATTGTTTCAAGAATATTGCGGCATATCTGAATAGCATGACGATCGTTTTCAGCATAATGATCGGCAACACCCGAAATGGCTGTATGTACGTCGGCACCACCGAGTTCTTCAGGTGTAACTACTTCACCTGTTGCAGCTTTCACAAGAGGTGGTCCACCGATAAAGATAGTCCCCTGCTTTTTAACTATTATAGTTTCATCACTCATTGCAGGTACATAAGCACCACCAGCAGTACAAGAGCCCATTACAATTGCAATTTGTGGAATATTCATTGCTGAAAGCCTCGCCTGGTTATAGAAAAACCTTCCGAAGTTATCACGATCTGCAAAGACCTCAGCCTGCTCCGGGAGGAAGATGCCACCTGAATCAACCATATAGATTGAAGGAAGTCTGTTTTCCATAGCAATTTGCTGTGCCCTGACATGTTTTTTGATGGTCTCCTTAACATAGGTCCCACCTTTTACCGTTGCATCATTGGCAACTATCATCACCTCTTTCCCATGAACAACACCAATTCCCGTTACAATTCCTGCTGAAGGAAACTGATTGTTGTAATACCCGTAAGCTGCCAATGGAGATATTTCCAGAAAAGGGGTATTTGGATCAATGAGCAGATCAATTCTTTCACGGGCAAGCAACTTGCCTCTTTTTTTGTGACGGCTGACAGACTTTTCTGAAGCTCCATGCTTCACACTTTGAAGAGTGGCTTTGTACTCTTTTAATATCTTTAAGAATTCATCCCTGTTCTTTTTGAATTCTGCCGAGTTTGTGTCAATTTTGGATTCTATTCTGTACAAAATTTCTAAATTTTATTAATAAATATGCTGTAATAAATGAGGTAATAAAAGTAGTAAAATTTATACAAACACAACTTTCTTAAATCAAAAATTCAGTAATTTTTTCCAAGTGAAGAAAGCAAAAAACTCAACACCTTGATAATCTGAACTATTATAAGTATTTGACTGGTATAATAATTATTTTTAACTTTGCGCTTTCAAAATAATAACATCCTTAATATGTTAAATTTTAAGCTAAAAAAATCTGAGATTAGAATAAGTAATATTCTGTTATTAGCATTTACTTTCACATTAATTTTTCTTATACCCTTGTTTCCAGAATCTTTTCGCAAAGTGACAAACAATATTTTATTTTCTATAATTTTTTTTCTTGCTATTTTTGCACTCAAGGGTAAAATCAGAAAGCAAATGCTAATCATTGCTATTTTTGCTTTTGTGACAGAATGGATATCAGAGATATTCACAATGGATTTTTTATTCTATATATCTTCATTTATTAATGTAATCTTTTTTCAAATAGTTGTAGTCCGGCTTATTATTCAAATTGCCAAAAGTAAGGTAGTTAATTCCAGTGTTATTCTGGAGTCAGTTAATGCCTATCTATTATTAGGGTTGATGTATACGATGCTAGTGGCAATCCTGCATTTATACAATTCAGAAGCACTAGGCTTTATTTACAAGGAAGAGGTAGATTTTCAGGATTTTACCTATTATACCTTTGTTACTATATCCACTTTAGGTTATGGTGATATTACTCCAAAGGAGTCCATTGGCCAATCATTAAGTATATTGATAAGTGTTTCCGGTCAATTATATATGGCCATAATTATAGCTATGTTGGTTGGGAAGTTTGCCGCAAGCGACTCTAAGTCAAATAAATCTTAATGGTAATGTCGCTCAATTAGTGCATAAATATTTTGAATTATCTGATATTATTCAGATAAAACGTTTCATTAACCCGTGGGCCTTTATCTGTCATCTTCAAGGTACAGCATTCATAATATATATCGTGCTCAAAAAACAGCACATAATCATTCTCAACAGCCTCATTAAAAAATTTCTCTTTTTCCTTTAATGTAATAAGTGGTCGTGTATCGTAAGCCATGATATAAGGCATTGGCATGTGGGCTATTGATGGAAGTAAATCAGCCATAAAGACAATCGTTCTTCCATTATAATTAATATGAGGGATGATTTGTCCGTTTGTGTGGCCATTAAAGAATTTAATCATGAAATTTGGAAATAACTCCCCTTCTTCTTCCACGAGTTTCAATTGCCCGCTCTTTTCAATTGGAAAAATATTCTCTTTCAGAAATGAGGCTTTCTCCCGACGGTTTGGATGAGTTGCCCATTCCCACTGCTCTTTACTAATCCAATAGGTTGCATTTTTAAAGGTTGGCTCAAAGGTGTCTTTACCTGTTTTTTTAATACTACCGCCGCAATGGTCAAAATGTAAATGGGTTAACACCATATCTGTAATATCATCGGTAGTGTACCCCAACTTTGCCAATGAATCCTTTAGGGTATCATCTCCATTCAGATGATAATGCTTCAGGAACTTATCATCCTGCTTTTCACCAATGCCATTATCTATTAAAATTTTACGATCACCTTCTACTACAAGTAAGCAACGCAATGCCCAATTGCAAAGATTATTATCGTCGGCAGGATAAATATCGTTCCATATCACCTTTGGCACTACCCCAAACATAGCACCACCATCAAGTTTAAAATTTCCTGTTTCTATTTTATGTAGTTCCATTATTTATTCTTTGATTGCTTTTACACCAGGAAGCTCTTTCCCTTCAATATACTCAAGCATTGCACCTCCGCCGGTTGAGACATAGCTGACTTTTTCCTTCAACCCGTATTTATTGATGGCCGCAACAGAATCACCGCCTCCAATCAATGAGAAAGCACCATTTTCGGTAGCCATAGCAATAGCTTCAGCAATAGCTTTTGTGCCGGTAGCAAAATTCTCCATTTCAAAAACACCCATAGGGCCATTCCATAAAATCGTTTTTGAATTCTCAATGATAACTGTAAACTTCCGAACTGTCTCTGTCCCGATATCCAGACCCATCCAGCCGTCAGGAATAGTGTTTACGTCCGATTCCTTATGGTCAGCATCATTGCTGAAATCATTGGCAATAACCGTATCTGTAGGAATATAAAGATTAACACCCATCTGCTTTGCCTTCTCAGCAATACTTCTTGCCATTTCAACAAGGTCATCTTCAATCAGCGAATTACCCACATTACCGCCAAATGCTTTAATAAATGTAAACATCATACCACCACCAATAAGCAAGTTATCAACCTTATCCAGCAAATTATTAATGATTTCTATTTTACCTGAGACCTTTGCACCACCAAGAATAGCAGTAAATGGTTTTTGTGTGTTGTGGATAACCTTATCAATATTTTTAACCTCATTCTGCATAATATATCCGAATAATTTATCTTCGGGGAAAAATTGTGCAATAATAGCTGTGGAAGCGTGGGCACGATGTGCTGTTCCAAAAGCATCGTTCATATACACATCACCAGGTTCCGATAGCTTGCGTGCAAATTCCACATCTCCTTTAGTCTCCTCCTTGTAATAACGCAGATTTTCGAGCAGCAACACATCTCCGGGCCGTAAGCCGACTGCCAACTCCTTTGCAGTGTCACCAATACAATCATCTGCAAATTTAACATCTACACCTAGCTTTTTGGAGAGATACGGAACAACATGTTTTAACGAAAATTTTTCTTCCGGTCCATTTTTCGGTCTGCCAAGATGTGACATTAAAATGGCTGCCCCACCGCCCGATAATATTTTTTTGATTGTTGGTATTGCAGCATCAATCCTTGTGGGATCAGTTATCTCAAACTTATCATTCAAAGGCACGTTAAAGTCAACCCTGACAAGCACCTTCCTGTTACTAAAGTTAAAAGTATCTATATTTTTCATCTTTCTATTTTAAAATTTGCTTTCGTTAAAATGATGTTTCAAAAATAGATAAAAAAGACAATTCCAAACCTATTTCCTGAATTATTTTATCATTAAATCTCATATGTTAAAAAGGAGAGGGAAGAAAAAAACCTAACAAATTTTTAAAAATGGATATCCTAAAGGAGCAACAACTTCACAATTCTCTTCAATACCAACCAGAAAATTGTTTTCAACAGAAAAAATTGTATTGTCTATATTCTCCAATATAACCTATCTTTGGGGTATTGTTTAGTTTTTTTGGTATTGTCAAATAATTGTTAAAAAAATCTGAATTTGAGGCATATATTCCAAATAAAAGTTCTGAATAAGTTATTATCAGGAAAAACTATCGTCTTCTTGTTTACCTGTTTTGGGTTTCCGTTATCTATAATCGCGCAGGAAGTCCCCAATTCCATTAGTTCAAAAATTGACACGTTGGTTAATTATGCCGATAATTATTACGGAACCGATGACAGACTGATAAACGGTGAAGTGTATATGAGAAAATATACCGGGATTAAGGGTTCACCATATCTTTTTGATGAAAAATGGATTAATGGTAACCTTTTCATAAAAGGGAAAGTCTATAAGGACAAGAGCATAAACATCAATCTTGAAACAGGACAGGTAATTCTGAATGCAGAACTAAAGGATGGTTTATTTACTAAAATTGTTCTGAACAACGCCTTTCTTGACTCCATTGATATTGCAGGCAGACGTTTTGTAAATTCTGAGGACTATTTTCCTGCTGACAGTTCATCAACATATTTTGAGATAATATATGAAAATGATTTCGTTTATGTTGTGAGTTACAGAAAGGAGTTCCTAAGAGAATATACTGACAGCACACCTTTAGGAAGGTATTCAGGTTTAAAATCTGATAAGGTAATTATTATAAAAGGTGAAAAAATAAATGTAAACAGAGAAAAGGCATTTTTAAACTTCTTTGGACCGGACAATATAAAAGCTATTCGTTCTTTTATTAAAAAAAATCGAATAAAATATAAAAAGGCTGATTCATATAAATTGCAGAAGTTATTAGCCTTTTGCGGGACTCTATATCATGAATAGATTTGCAATTATCGGTACAATTATTTATCTTGCTTTGACGGCAATGATTGTACCTGTCCTTAATGCACAAACCTCTCCTGTTTATCTTGATAAATCAAACAGCGGCCTAAACTGGAATGAAGTTGCTGGAAAACTGGAATCCAAATATGATATCCAGTTTTTTTATAATGCTGACAGCCTTTCCACTCTATTTATTACAGTTGGTGCTGACTCTATTTTACTTCAGGATTATTTTTATAACAATTTTGACTCTTTAAATCTCAATGTTGTTACCGATGGAAAAGGGAATTACTTTCTAATCAAAAGGCAGAAGATAATAACTAATATTGATGATGATTTCTTTATTATGAAAGATAAGGATACATCTTCAATAGCAAAAACAATATCGGATACCATTGGCAGTCTTCAGCATAAAAATAAATATCTCAATACATATTCCGACTTTATCACTAAGACGGTGGTGATAGGCAGTAAACGGCAGGGATATAGCGAAGATATGCCGACTATCTCAGGATTCGTAAAAAGTTCGGAAAAAGAACAGCCAATTTCACAGGTGACAGTTAGGATAGAAGAGGCTAGCATCAATACTACAACTAACGATTCGGGATTTTATAGTATAAAGGTACCAAAAGGAAGTTACACACTTTCGGTTAGCAGCATCGGTAGATATGACAAAAAGTATAAGGTAATTACCTATTCATCAGGGTCTTTTGATATAATGCTTGATTCACATGCTTTTATGCTTGAAGAGGTTGTAGTTTCCTCAGCTCAAAAACACAATGTCAGAGATACTCAGATTGGGTTTGAAAGACTTAGTTCAAAAACTATCAGTAATATTCCGGTTGTCCTTGGAGAAAAAGACATCATTAAAGTGGCTCTGCTGCTTCCTGGTGTTCAAACCATTGGCGAAGCCTCTATTGGGCTTAATGTACGCGGCAGTCCCGTCGATCAAACCCTTTTTTATATCAACAGTGTTCCTATTTACAATATATCGCATCTTTTCGGGTTCTTTTCTGCATTTAATTCCGATGTTGTTAACGAATTTGCATTTTACAAAAGCAATATTCCTGTTCAGTTTGGTGGCAGGTTATCATCTATATTTGATATTTCTGCCCGTAATGGAAATTTCGACAAGTTCAGTGCCAGTGGAGGAATTAGCCCTGTAACAGGTCGCCTTTTGATTGAAGGACCTCTTACCAAAGGAAAAAGCAGCTATCTGATTGCTGTAAGGTCAACATATTCCGATTGGGTTTTAAGACAAGTAGATAATGTGGATATTAAAAACAGTAATGCCTCTTTTGGTGATGCTGCTGCCAATTTCTCATTTAAGCTGGGAGAAAATGACCGATTGAAACTCTTTGCCTATGGAAGTTTGGATAGGTCCGACCTTGCCATAGGTGCAAATAATGATTATTCCAATGCCGGTGCTGCGTTGGATTGGCAGCATAAATTTAATAACCTCCATTCGGCAAACTTCAAGCTGGTTTATTCAAATTATAAATTTGATGAGAAAAACAGTGACATTGAGAAATTTTCATATAAACAATCGTTCGAACTGGCACATACGGAATTCAGGGCAGATTTGAACTACAAAATTAGCAAAAGTCATACATTGTCATACGGCATTAACGGAGTGCTATACAATCTGAGGCAGGGTGATTTTTTGCCGCTTAACGAAGCATCTTCCATTCAGCCTAAAAGCTTCGAGCCGGAAAAAGGCGTGGAAGCTTCGGTTTACCTTGGAGACACCTGGCATTTATCTCCAAAATTTGAGTTTAACATAGGTTTACGATATACTTCATATTACTATTTGGGGCCGAAAACAGTTTACACCTATGCATCGGGTTTACCTCGGGAGATTGAGAATATTACAGACACACTACATTTTGGCAACAATGAAATTATAAAAACATACAGAGGACTAGATTTCAGGCTTGCAGGTAGATATTTAATCAACGACGCGTTTTCAGTAAAGGCAAGCTATAGTAGATTACATCAGAATATATTCCTGCTCTCAAACACCATCGCAATTTCACCTACCGACAGGTGGAAACTTTGTGATTACAATATTAAACCTATGACAGGAGATCAGTTGTCGGCAGGTATTTATAAAAATTTTCTTGGGAATAGCCTGGAAGCCTCTGTTGAAGCATACATCAAGAAAGCAGACAACATTGTTGATTACAAAGACGGAGCCGCGCTGACTGTTAACGAATTTCCAGAAACGGAGATTCTGCAGGGAAAGCTGGACGCTTATGGGTTTGAATTTATGCTTAGAAAAAAAATCGGAAAGTTAAGTGGCTGGGTAAATTACACCTATTCCTCAACCAGTATTATGGCTAAAAATGACGTTACCTCAGAAAGCATTAATTTTGGATATGCTTATCCTGCAAACTATGATAAGCCCCACGCTCTTAATATTGTTTTAAGTTACAATATTTCAAAGAGGGTAAGCTTCTCTGGAAATGTTGTATATTCTACAGGCAGGCCTATAACATACCCAACATCTATTTACTATTTAAATGGAAATGAGATTACCGGTTTTTCGATGCGCAACGAATTTCGCCTGCCAGATTATTTTAGGGTTGACATATCAATAAATGTTGAAGGAAATCTGCGTAAGAAGAAGTTTGCCCAGAGTTTCTGGACTTTTTCAATTTACAATCTTACAGCAAGAAAAAATGCATATTCTGTTTATTTCAGAAGTGAAGATGGAGTGATAAAGGGTTATAAACTTTCTATTTTTGGAACTATCATTCCTACGATAACCTATAATTTTAAACTTGGAAACTATGAAGACTAAACCAATAATTATCATCGGCATGCTTTTGCTTGTAGTGGTTTATTCCTGCGAAGAGGAGTATTGGCCCGAAATTGACAATTACGAAAACCTATTGGTTGTGAATGGATCCATTCATACAGGCAAGGGGCCATACAAGGTTGTTCTTTCTCTTTCATCACCCGTACAGGAATCAGCTTTTCTTCCACTAGAGGGATGTGAAGTCGCAATACAGGAAAGTACAGGTTACACAGAAACACTGGGTGAGGTTGAACCGGGTATTTATATGACTTCACCCGATGGCATTAGGGGACAAGCCGGACATAAATATAAAGTTACGATAAAAACCAAAGAAGGGAAAAGGTATGAGTCAGAATACAAAGTAATACCTGAACCGATAGGTATTGATACTATTTATGCCGAGTTGGAATATAAGCAAGATATTGATATGTCACACGACTTGGTTGGATATCGGTTCATTCTCAACTCTAACAAATCTGCAAGCGATACAAATTATTTTTTCTGGAATCTAACAGAGACTTATGAGTTTACCTCTGATTTTTATATTGATTATATTTATAAAGGATATATTGAAAAATTTCCAAATTTTGATTCGGTTTACAGGTGCTGGAAAACAGAAACTGTGCCTGAAATATTTATTTTAAACACGGCTGAACTGTCAACATCTCAAGTGAAAAATTTTCCGTTAATCTATGTTACTACCGAGACTAAAAAGCTGACAATAAGGTATAGTCTGCTGGTTGAACAATTTACAATCGATTATGAAAATTATAAGTTTTGGAGAGATATTAATAATCAAATTACTGAAGGTGGCGGGTTATTTACATCGCAGCCATTTCAGATAAGAGGTAATGTGAAAAATGTAACCAATCCGGATGAAGCTGTGCTGGGGTATTTTATGGTTGCCGGAATATCAACAAAACGGATATTTGTTAACAGGCCTCCGGTTGATTTCTACTATCAAAAATGTAATCCGATTACCGACCTTCGTGGACTTGGGTTTACCAAACCACCAGATTGGCCAATTTATCTTACAGTATTACCCTCTGGGAAAAAGGCCTATTCATCTGAATTCTGCTTCGATTGTACCCTGAAAGGTGGTAACCTGAATCCACCAGAATTTTGGACTTATTAGTAATGAAAAAAATGATGAATATATTGCGAATCATATTATTCTGTCTCTTTTGGTTGCATGGCCCCGC
>JAUVIX010000125.1 GCA_030592565.1 Chlorobiota bacterium | reverse complement strand
TTTCGGCATACGAGAAAAAAATTATTGCATACCACGAAGCAGGGCACGCATCTATAAGCTGGCTGACAGAGCATGCCCATCCTTTGGTTAAGGTTACCATTGTGCCAAGGGGTAAAGCTCTGGGGGCGGCATGGTATCTGCCCGAAGAGAGGCAAATTACTACCTTCGACCAGATGTTTGATGAACTGACAGCCACAATGGGCGGCAGAGCTTCAGAGTTAGTGAATTTTGGTAAAATATCAACCGGTGCTCTAAATGATCTTGAAAAAGTTTCAAAGCAGGCTTTCAACATGGTTGTCTATTTTGGTTTAAACGACAAAATCGGAAATGTGTCATATTATGATTCTACCGGCCAGCAGGAGTATTCATTTGTTAAACCTTACAGTGAGAAAACAGCCCAGTTGATTGACGAAGAGGTAAGTTTACTTATTGAAAAGGCTTATAATCGTGCAATAAAAATTATAGAGGACAATAGAGAAAAGGTTGAAAAACTTGCACAGGTTCTTCTCGAAAAAGAGGTTATTTTCCGTGAAGACCTTATTAAAATATTCGGTGAACGTCCGTATGAAGAAAGAAGGAAGAAGCTTGAAGAAGATGCAGCGGAGGAGGTTAAACTGCTAAAAAAGAATAACGGGAAAAGCAAGGATAAACCGCTTCCTGAAGACAATGAAAATGAAAAGAAAGAGGATGAGAATAAGAACAGCGAAATTGATGATAAACCTGATACGAAAAGTAAGGATTAATTAATTTTATATCTGAAAAATGGACGAAACAACATCAAGAGAAAAGGTTCTAAAGAAGGTCAGAAATGCACTGATTAGCAAAAACGAGAACCCCTATTCTTCAATTGATATTGATTCTTCGGTTTATAAGGAAATTGAAGACACACTTGATATTACTTTTGCACAGGAGTTTACAAAGGTAAGCGGGAAGTTTGTCTATTGCGAAAACGAATCTGAATTAAAGGAAAATCTTAATACTCTTATAGATGAAAATGAATGGGATAACGTTTTTTGTATTGAGCCTGAAATAAAGAAAGTTCTTGAGAATGCTGGTATACCTTTTAAATCGGATGAGAATGATTTTCTTTCGATGGAGGTTGGAATAACTTATTGTGAGTTTCTGATTGCACGCCTGGGAAGTATTATGATATCTTCAAAACAAACCTCAGGAAGAAGAATGAATGTTTTTCCCGAGCATCATATTGTCATTGCAAATATCTCGCAAATAGTACCTGACATTAAAGAGGCATTGCTTGGAATGAAAGAGCGATACGGAAAGGATATGCCCTCGTTAGTTTCTGTAATTACCGGACCGAGCAGAACCGCTGACATTGAAAAAACATTGGTTATGGGTGCACATGGCCCAAAGGAACTATATCTTTTTTTAGTTGATAACGAATAAAATTTATAATTATGGAAGAGAATATGAGAGAGGTCTATACGGCTGATAAAATGTACAGGGTGGAGATGATGCAGCAAATGCTCGCGGACCATAAAATTGAATGCTTTGTGCTGAATCAAAAGGGCTCCGGATTGTTACTCGGAGAAATTCGCCTTTTCGTTGATGAAAAAGATGAAAAAAAGGCCCTGGAGCTTATTAGTAAACATGATATGTAGTCGTATGATTGGTTATTCCACCTTTTGTTGGAGACACCTTTTATTATTAAAATCAATTATGAAATGAGTTCTGATTGGGTAAAAATATATGAATCATCTGATTTGTATAGAGCGGAAATCTATAAAGGGGGACTTGGAGCTGAAGGTATCGAAGCCGTTATAATGAATAAAAAAGATTCGGCGTATCTTTTCGGGAGAATGGAACTGTATGTGCAACCTGAAGATGTAATAAAAGCAATACATTTAATAAACACAATAGAACAAAGTTGAAAACTCTTATAATAAGGACTATTTCCGGACTGGTTTTTATAATTCTGATAATCGGTTCGATATTCCTGGGCCCGTTTGCCTTTGGATTTGTATTCCTTGCATTTCTTGTATTAGGGATGATGGAATTACTTAATATGGTTAAGATAGCAGGTTATAAACCCGCCACCTTTCCGGTTCTTATCACAGCAATTTTACTATACGATATTGTGCTACTTTACATCTGGAATTACATCCCGGCACAATGGATGATTATAAGTGTTCCTCTCATTTTCCTGATTTTTATTTTTGAGCTTTACAGAAAAAGCAAGACTCCCATTCAAAATATAGGCGCGGGATTTTTGGCAATTATATATGTTGCTGTTCCATTTGCCTTGATGAATTTCTTTTTCTATCCAAGGATGGACACATCAATTCCTGTAAATGGAGTGCTGCTGGGGTTTTTCTTAATAATATGGGTTAACGACACTTTTGCTTATCTGACCGGAATGGCAATCGGAAAACATAAGCTGTTTGAGCGTATTTCGCCTAAGAAAACCATCGAAGGAAGCCTGGGAGGTTTTGTTTTCGCTTTAGCAGCTTCTTATCTCCTTTCATTAATATTTGATGAGCTAAGTTTATATGAATGGCTGGGATTGGCTGCGGTTATTGTTATTTTTGGTACTTTTGGCGATCTGGTTGAATCGATGTTCAAGAGAAGTACAAATATTAAAGATTCAGGTAATATTATGCCGGGACACGGTGGTATCCTCGATAGATTCGACAGTATTTTGATGGCTTCTCCGTTTGTTTTTGTTTATATACTGATTGTGCTGAACTAATTATGAAAATGAGAATACATAAAGAGGGGTGGGCAGTAATGGGACTTGTGCTGTTGTTGGTTTTAATAATTGCTGTTGTAATAAATCTTATTTTCCCAAAGCAGACAATCATTCATTACCTTTTATATAGTATAGGATTAGTTTTTTACTTTTTTGTTGTCAGATTTTTCAGAGATCCAATAAGGCTTGTTGAACCGGATGACAGTGTTATAATTAGCGGAGCAGATGGTAAAGTTGTAGTAATTGAAGATGTTAAGGAAACAGAATATTTCAAAGATATGCGTAAGCAGGTCTCTGTATTTATGTCTCCTCTTGATATTCATGTCAATTGGTTCCCGATTAGTGGAAAAGTGAAATATTTCAGACATAACCATGGATTCTATTTTATTGCTTCTAAACCCAAATCATCGGATGAGAATGAGCGGACTACCACGGTCGTTCAGCTAAAGGATGGTACGGAGATTCTCTTTCGTCAGATTGCAGGAACAGTTGCCCGCAGGATTGTCTGTTATGCAACAGAAGGCAAAGAAGCTCTCCAGGGTGAAGACCTTGGAATCATTAAATTTGGCTCCCGCTTCGATCTTTTCCTTCCCTTAGACACTAAAGTTGAGGTAAAACTTGGGCAAAAAGTAACGGGTTGCGAAACATTTATGGCAAGGTTATAATCGGGATTTAGCTGCTCATCATTTGTTTTACTTGTTTTACGACGGGCTCTTTCGTGCCGAAAGTTCGGGATTAGCTATATGTGGGTTGTTAATCCTAAAGTCAGTATCAATGGAATTTCCACCTGAACAAGGTATTAGGACATGTGCAGTCGCTATTAATACACAACTCAGGAGGTTTTTTGTTAAAAAATAAACAATTTCTTGGTTTTCTCGTTAATAGTTAGCAACTTTGCCGCGTAAGTTTAGTTGTTAAATTTGCACTTTAACACAGAATTACTTATATTTGCACCAAAATATAAACTACTTAATGGGTGTTCTGTCTGAAAAATCAAATAATAGTTACAAATCTGCAATATTATTATTATCAAATAGTCACTATTGTAATAGTATTCAATGTTCGTATTTTAGTTGTTTGCAGTTAGCTAAAGATAAAATAATAACAAAATCAAAATATAGTCCAACAGTAATAGAGAAGATGCTACAAGATTCCGATGCCTCGCATATTAAAATAATGCAGATGGCCGGAGATATTATAAAAGGAAAAAACAATGAAAAAAGTAAGATGCTTGATATTATGACAAGGATGAAGCGATGGCGTAAAAACGCCACTTATGACAATGTCAGGTTTGAAGAGAATGAAGCCTCAGAAGCAATTACTAATTGTGAAACTGTAATGCGCCTACTAAACAAAAATTAATATTATGAATTCTAAAGAATATATAAGCAAAGCACTTGAGGAGCTACATAATGAGTTTCCTTCTTTTACTTTCAAATATCAATATGACAGTTTGGATGACAGTTATGTAATTGAATATAGTCCGTTTGATTTAATTAATGGTGATATTGATTTTGAGAATAGGAAATTTGCCATATTAGAAGATTATTTCAATAATAATTATTCGGAGTCGCTTGTTTTTATTAACGAATTTGATCCCGTTGGTATTTCAAAGCCAGAGGTAGTATATGAAGGACATTTTAGTTACACAGCTAAATATGATATTCCTCAAGTTATTCTGTCCAGTTTATTAATTTGGGATGAAGTGTTTTTTTCGGAAAGTTATGATTATTCATTAGCAGCATAAAATATGAGTGATATAAAATTGTCGCCGTTTAAATTTGAGCAGTTTTCCGTAATAGAAAGTTCAATAAAGAGAGTAAAGGGTTTAAATAATGATTTGAATCTCAAATACCAGATATTACCATCAGGAATAATTAATGAAGATGCTAAAACATTTGAACTGCAATTAGAAGTTAAAGTTAAAGATGATAATGGTCAATTTGAATCAAAAGTTGTAATCGTTGGCCTGTTTGAATTCAAAGAAGTAACGAAGGTGGAGAATTTGAATAATTATTTTTATGTAAATGCCCCTGCCATTATTTTTCCATACGTGAGGTCATACATTGCAGCATTAACTTCATTGTCAGGATTTGAAACAATTAATCTTCCTCCTATTAATATTGGTCTGTTAAAGGATGAATTGAAAAGAAATATTAAAATAATCAATTCTAATTAGCTTCCCTCGACCTCATTACAAACGAGGACCAGATGAGGTCTCCGAAGCCTTCACAATCTCACCACAAATAAATTCAGCAGCCTTGCCATCACCAAAGACAGGTGGAAAATTTAAAGTTTCAACACCTTCAAAATAGTTATATGCTTCTATAATCTTTTCAGTATCTGCATCAGCAATTAGACCGGTTCCGTTTTCCACAATTTCAACCCATTCAGTTTCAGGCCTCAGAATAACAACCGGCTTTTTAAAGAAGTAAGCCTCTTTTTGAACTCCGCCCGAGTCGGTCATAACAATTTTACAATTTCTTTCAAGTGCTGTGATGTCAAAAAAGGATGCAGGTGGGATAATCTTAAAAAATGAAGAGTTCTCAATTTTATCATATAGCTCTCCGGAGATATTTTGCTTCATCATTTTTGAGGTTCTTGGATGTAATGGTAAAACAACATCGATTTCTTTATCGCCGGCAATTTGAATAAAAGCTTCAAAAATTGCACTCAACCTTTCAGGGTTATCGGTATTATTGTCCCTGTGTATTGTAGCAAGTACAAACCCTCCAGAAATAATATTTAATCTTTTAAGGATATCAGATCTCTTTTCAGCCAGTTCACCAAAATATAAGCTGTTGTCATACATAACATCACCACAGTGAAAGACTCCCGGATTATCAGTTGTATATGGAGGTTTGTTGTGAGGCTTGAACCCTTCACGGATAAGATTATTCAGTCCGGCCCGTGTGGGAGTGAACAACAAAGTAGAGGTATGGTCGCATACAATGCGGTTTATCTCCTAGGGCATTGATTTGTTAAACGATCGAAGTCCGGCTTCAATATGTGCAATGGGAATATGAATTTTGGCAGCAGCCACCGAGCCTGCGAGAGTGGAATTTGTGTCGCCAAAAAGGACGACAAAAGCGGGCTTCTCTTTTATCAGGATATCTTCAATTTTTTCAATCATAGCTGCGGTTTGTCTCCCGTGTGTTCCTGAGCCTACTCCAAGATTATAATCAGGCTCCGGTATCCCCATTTCATTGAAAAACACATTCGACATATTTTTATCATAGTGCTGACCTGTATGAATGATTACCTCTTTGATTTTACCGGAAAACTTAGTTTTAATAGCCCTGCTTAATGCAGCAGCCTTAATTATCTGAGGCCTTGCGCCTATTATCGTTACAATTTTTATCATCTATCCAACCTATTAAATTTTGAATATCAAACAAGTTTTGAAATTCTGATACTATTTATTTGTGATTTTCCCAACCTCAGGTAGTCATCATATTTTCATCCGCAAAACTATAATAATTATCATCTCCGACTATAATATGATCAATAACGTGGAGGTCAAACAAATCACCGAGTTTTTTTAATTTCCTGGTAAGCCTGATATCCTGCTCACTCGGCTTTACGTTTCCCGAAGGATGATTGTGACAAAGTATTATCGAACTCGCATTATAGTCAAGGGCCGTTTTAAAAACTCTTTTGGGATCAACAAGTGCGCCTGCTGTTCCTCCTTCTCCGATTAATGCTGACTTGATAACCTTGTTAGCCCTGGTCAGGAGAATGATATAAAATGATTCATAAATACTATCTGCAACAAGAGTTTGAGCATATTCATACACCATCTTTGAAGAAGTAAGAATTTTACGTTCCAGTGGTTCGGCAGCCCTTCTTCGCTTGCCAAGTTCCAGGGCAGCAATGATTGAGATAGCCTTTGCCTCACCTACACCCTTGTATTTTGTAAGATTTGAAACATCAAGTTTTGACAACTCAATAAGATTATCCCCTACATCCCGTAAAATCCGCTTTGCAAGATCAACAGCAGACTCGTTCCGACTGCCAGAACCCATCAAAATTGCAATTAACTCGGCATCACTTAGGCTGGCTTTTCCCTTAAGCAACAGTTTTTCTCTTGGCCTGTCATCTTCAGCCCATTGATTGATTGGAAAATATTCTTTGTCAGGTTCTGCCATGGTTATAGTATTTAAGAAGAACCAAAGGTAAGGTATTTTTTGATTTTTGTACAAATAAAAAAAGGCCCCCGCCTGACGGCAGGGACCCAACCCAAAAGCCATGAAAAAAAAAGATCTTTGCTATAAAGCGTTAACCTGCTTTGCAAGTTTCGACTTAAGATTCGCAGCTTTATTTTTATGTATGATACTTCTTTTTGCAACACTATCAATCAGTGCTGCTATTTTAGGAAACTGATCTGCAGCTTCTTTCTTGTCTGTTATTGAACGGAATGTTTTAACTGCATTACGCATTGTTCTTGCATAATATCTGTTATGCAACCTTTTTTTCTCGTTCTGACGAATTCTTTTTATTGCTGAAATATGATTTGCCATATCTTAATTATTTATATCCTCTTTCCAATTTATTTTTGGGGCTGCAAAGATATACAAAAATTTATAATAACAACTTTTTTTTAAAAAATTTCTAAACCAAAGTTGATTGCACAAAGATAATAAAAATAAATAACATTAATATTGATGCTTCAATTATTTAATTATACCTTTGCCACCTGTTTGGGGAAAGATTTGATTGATTGCAACCCCGGTAAAAAATGCTAAAAATAGTTTTGTTACCGCCTTACAATCAATATCCTCCAATAATATTTTAATAAAAATAATAATTTTAATTTTATACAAATGGGATATTTATTCACTTCAGAATCAGTGTCAGAAGGACATCCTGATAAGGTTGCAGATCAGATTTCAGATGCAATTTTAGATTATTTTTTAGCTTATGATCCTAAGTCGAAAGTAGCTGTGGAAACTATGGTTACTACAGGGCAGGTTATTGTTGCCGGAGAAGTGCACTCATCAGCATATGTTGATGTACAACAGGTTGCCAGGGATGTTATAAACAATATCGGTTATACTAAGGGAGCCTATATGTTTGAAGGTAACTCCTGCGGGGTTCTTTCTGCTATTCACGAACAGTCAGGCGATATTCGTCAGGGTGTTGAACGGGAAGAAAAGTATAGCCAGGGTGCCGGCGATCAGGGGATGATGTTTGGCTATGCCAGCAAAGAGACTGATGATTATATGCCTCTGAGCCTCGATATTTCACATATTCTTCTTCAGGAACTTGCTGCAATAAGAAAAGAGGGTATTAATATGACCTACCTCAGACCTGACTCAAAATCACAGGTTACAATTGAATATGGCGATGATAACAAACCGGAAAGAGTACATACAATTGTTGTTTCGACTCAGCACGACCAGTTTATGGAAGACGATGATGAGATGCTTGCTAATATAAAAGAGGATGTACGCGACATTTTGATTCCACGAACTAAGAAATTGTTACCTGAAAGAGTTCAGAAATTATTTGATGATGACTTTATTCTGCATGTAAATCCAACAGGAAAATTTGTTATTGGTGGACCTCACGGAGATACCGGCCTTACCGGAAGAAAAATAATCGTTGATACTTATGGTGGAAAAGGAGCTCATGGCGGGGGAGCTTTTTCCGGCAAAGACCCTTCAAAGGTTGACCGTTCGGCAGCGTATGCCGCCCGGCATATTGCAAAAAATATGGTTGCCGCCGGTGTTGCGGACGAAATTCTTGTCCAGCTATCCTATGCAATCGGTGTTGCTGAGCCTGTAGGTATTTTTGTTGATACATACGGAACTTCAAAAACAGGATTGTCTGACGGTAAAATAGCAGAGAAGATAGAAGTACTTTTCGACCTCCGTCCTGCTGCCATTGAAGAGAGGTTGAAACTCAGAAACCCTATTTACCTCGAAACGGCATCATACGGACATATGGGAAGAACTCCGGTTGAAGTCACTAAGAAATTCTCCTCACCATATAATAGAGACAAAGAGGTTAAGGTTGAACTTTTTACCTGGGAAAAGCTTGACTTTGTTGACAAGATCAAAAAAGAGTTTGGAGTTTGCTAAAAAACAACCGTTTATGCAATAGTTGTCATTGGCAGGAAGCAACAGGTGTGCTTTGTATTCGGCATTTCCAAAAAATATCATAACTTTACCCCGCAAAACAAAAACAAAACAAACTTTTGCAAAGCACAGCCAAACATACCAGCAACACCCGCATTATGTTCGACCAAAACAAAACCGTTTTACAGAATTACTCATATTATCCCTTTGGTATGGAAATGAATGGCTTTGACTATATGGCAAGCTCAACCTTAAAAAATAACTACCTCTATAATGGCAAAGAGTTACAAAATGATTTCGGGCTGGAGTGGTATGATTATGGGGCGAGGTTTTATGATGCGGTACTTGGGAGGTGGCATACTTTAGACCCCTTAGCAGCCAAATTTCCTTGGATATCTGGATATGCTGTTTTCAACAACAATCCTATCTATTTTGTTGATCCTGATGGTAGAGAAAATATACCTGCATTGATTTGGGCAGCTAAGAATATGGCGAATAAAGGAATCCCTTTTGGTATTTGGTATAGTTCTGAAAAAGGAGCAGGAGGATGGACGTTTAAATCAGGAGTTGCTCCAACAAAAACAGTTTGTTATGAAAGTTGTTGGACTTCGTATATGAATGGAGCAGACGCAACTACGTTAAGTACACTAAAAACTGGATTTGCAGGAAAGAAAGGTGCTTTTTATGGAAGGTCAAAAGCACCAGGAGGAATGCCTT
>JAUVIX010000140.1 GCA_030592565.1 Chlorobiota bacterium | reverse complement strand
GGTTTCGTTATTGTCAGGGTTTTCAATTGTCCAAACTTCATCCAATACAATTGTTTCATAATCTTCTACAAAAGGTAAGACATACCCTCCAATATTCAAAAAATCATCTTTGGTTGCACTGCTTTCTCCATTTGTATTAGAGGCTGTTAGGGTAACCGTATAATAACCGTAATCACTACATTCAATAACCGGGTTTTGAGAAAAGGCATTAGTTCCATCAGTAAAGGTGAAAGTCTCGGGGGTAATTTCCCATTCCCAGCTAATTGGGAAATATTCAGTCATATCTGTTAATGTAATTTTTTCACCTAAACAAGCAGCATTTGCATCGGCCTTAAAATCAATCTCTGGTAGCAAAGTAGTGCTTGAAGTGATATAATCCTCTTTAGTTATTGTATTTGTACCCATATCATTGGTAACAGTCAGGGTAACATTATAAGTGCCTTCATCCTCGTAAATTATATTTGAAGGATTCTTTTCATTAGAAGTAGAAGGGGTTCCACCCTCAAATGTCCATTCAAAAGTTGTAGGAGGACCTAAAGCAAGCGAAGTAAAGTTTACATAATGACCTGTTGGGATTAGCGTATAATCGGCATCAAAATCAGAAACAGGCTCCACCATATGAATATCAGATTCCCAAAGTCCACGGCCATAAGTTCCCGCACGAATTTTATTAATTTGATAATTGATTTCAAGTTCATTAACAATTACATTTGGCAATCCTTCCATAAACGTTTCATATTGGTCGAGGGTGTTATCGATATAATAAACCCCTACATCCATACCTACATACAAAGATGCAAGATGGTCATCAAAGAAAGTAACACAGTTAGCTGGAATGTTTGGAAGATTTAATGAATGATTTGTCCAGGTATCCCCTGCATCTTCAGAATAATAAAGTTTTTTCCCATCATCATAACCTGAAATAGAAACAGCAATTAGCTCAGGATTTGATGGATGAACAGCAATATAGGAAATAGCATTGGATGGGAGTCCGCTACTCACATTACTCCAGCTTTCACCACCATCTTTTGTTCTTTTTATTGTATTTCCCCACGAAACGAAAATATAATCAGGGTTTGATTCACTGATAGCCATTTGCTTTACAGTATTAGAAAAATCTGAGATTGTAGTCCAGCTTTGCATTCCATTGGTGGTTTTTCTTACCCCATCGTTATTTCCAACATATAGAGTTAGATGGTCAGTTGGATGGATAACAAAAGGTGTAACCCAACTTCCATTTCCCGGCTGGTTAATACCGATATTGTTCATTCCGCCATTATTTGATTTGTAAAAATGCCCGCCCTGCGATGTTCCATAAACAATATTTTTATTGGAATAATCCACCAGGCATTCCATACCATCGGCGCCAAGCCATTCATGCCAATAATCCGTAGTATATATACTGGTTCCATTATCCTGTGAACCACCCATCAACTTATAAGGATGGTTTTTTGAACCACCAATTCTATAGAACTGTCGGATACCCATTCCTGTAGTCATATCGACCCAGGTGTTTCCACTGTCCTCCGATTTACAAACCAGTCCGTCAGAACCAACATATAAAGTCCCTTCTTCAAAATGGGCCCAGTGCATATCGCAATGCGTATAGCCCGTATTATTAGGAAAGAACCATTCTGTTGTAGCAATCCAATTAACTCCACCATCCATTGATCTCCAGGTAAGAATTCCTAAAAGATGAACTTCTTCAGGGTTAATGTGTGAGGCTGCCAGTGCTAAATCATAGGAAGATTGACTGCTGTTATCATTACCTTGCGGGTCATAACCAAACATTTGAGGAGAATCAGCCCTTAATTCAAAGGTGTCGCCACTATCTGTTGAACGATATAAGCCCCCAAATAATCCATCGGTTCCGGCACATAAAAAATATACATATTCCGGACTTGCATTAGTTACAGCTATTTGAACCCTGCCATTGCTGGAAGGTAAGCCCGCAGTAATTTGTGTAAATGAATCGCCACCATCCGTTGATTTGTAAAATTTCTTTGTAATGGCATAAATTGTATTCGGATCACCGGGTTTAAACTCAATGTCATCGATATGTCCGCTTAAAATTTCTTCCCATGTTTCGGCTGCGTCATATGATCTGTATAAACCATTATTCACAGCACAAAAAATGGTATTGGGATCGTCGGGATGAAGGAGCAGTTTTTCAACAGTCAGATTTTGATATATAGAATGTTCCATTCCTGTCGTTTCCCAGGTTTGACCACCATCGGTTGATTTTAAAACTCCAATACTATAATTACTAGAAGCATCTCTGTCGCCGGTTCCTATATAAATAATATCTGAATTAGTAGGATCAATGGCAATTGCAGATACCCCCATAACGGGCAAATGATCAGTCAGCACTTCCCACGTTTCTCCTTCATTGGTTGTTTTCCAGCATCCTCCTGATGGAGCTCCAATGTAAACAACGGTTGGGTCATTCGGATCAATCGCAACTACATTAATGCGACCGATTCCGGGATTCCAATGTCCTGTGTTTTCTTCCCAAACGCGAGGCCCAAGTTCTTCCCAGTTACTTTCTACAATTGATTTGGAAGAATGATTGGCATTGAACTTTTTCATTTCATTCCAGAGATGAGCCTGATTTGGTCTTTCTCCGGCAGGAAAGGTTCTGTCATAATTCAGATATTCCCAGCGTTTGTAAATTTTGTACATGGTTCCTCTACCGGTTCCAGTTTGTTCAAAATAAGCATCAGCTTCCCGTTGTACATCGTAAAAATTTACGGTTGGGTCCTGCATCATGATGAACCATTTTGGGGTTCCTTCAATCAATAGTTCTTGTGATTTGACATTGTTATAACAGAAAATTATTGCTAGAAACAACATAGGTAGGATGAATTTTTTCATGAGGATAATTTTTAGTGTATTAATATCATTTTATATCATTTCAACCAGACTCAAACTGCTTTGTTTAAAAATTAAATAAATCTGCTTTTTCTAGAAGATTTAAAATTTATAAGTTTTCTAATTTGCAATTGCCAAAGATAGCAGAACTTCTAAAATAAATATCAAATTATTTTTTATTCTTTATATCTGCCAAAGATATGGATATAGTTATTATGATAGTCAGGTTATTGCTGTGACTCAATATGCAAACTGTTCTGTGATTTATTATACTGAAGACCTACAACACAACCAACTAATCGAAAACCAACTCAGGATAATAAATCCTTTAAATGAAATCAACATCCATAGCAATTGTTTTCCTACTTTTGCACATAATAAACAAACGAATAATGTCAAATTGCTTATATATTACTGCTACCGAAGCACAAAGCGGAAAATCTGCTATAGCTCTCGGTATTATGGAGATGCTACACCGGCGCATAGGTCGTGTAGGCTTTTTCAGGCCAATTGTTAACGAAACAAACGACAATGAACAGGACAATGATATTAACCTTATCTCGTCATACTTCAATCTTGATATTCCCTATGAGAAAATGTATGGTTTTACAATGGCTGAAGTTCTTGAACTTGCTGCAAATGGTAAAGAAGGTGAAATTATTGATGGTATATTGAGTAAATACAATGATCTAAAACAGTATTGCGATTTTATTCTTGTTGAAGGAACTGACTTTGCAGAGACCACAGCAGCCGTTGAGTTTAATGTCAATACTGCAATAATCAATAATCTGGGTTGCCCGGCTCTCGTTGTTGCCAACGCCTTTGAAAATACTGTAGAGGAGGTGATGCAATCCATAAATATAACTACAGATTCATTACTGGAAAGGGGTTGTCGAATTGTCGGGACAATTGTAAACAGAACGGGAAAGGGAGTTGGTAAAAATGTAATAAGAAGATTGAAAGACACAAAACGGTTTAAAGAGCAGTTGTTGTATTTTATCCCTGATGATGAGATACTGGGTAAACCAACTGTAAAAGAGGTTGCGCTCAACCTTAATGCCAAAATACTTTGTGGAAGAGACCAACTGAACAGACATGTAAGGAGTTTTACTGTCGCAGCAATGCATCTGCGTCATTTTCTTCCGCGAATAAAACCCGGCACCCTAATTATTACACCGGGTGACAGAGCGGATATCATCATTGCTTCTCTTGCTGTAGTTGCCTCAAATACTATGGATAATATTTCAGGAATTGTACTGACAGGTGGGCTAAAACCTGAAAACCCGATAATGAAACTCATAAAAGGATTTGCTTTAATGGTTCCTATTATCTGTGTAAAAGACGATACTTTCCATACTGCTGCCAGTGTTCAGAAAATTCACGCAAAACTAACAGCTGATAATGAACGCAAAATTTACCGTGCACTTGGTATTTTTGACAGGAATGTGAATGTTATAAAACTAGGCGACAAAGTTGTTACAACAAAGGCTACGATTATTACACCTAAAATGTTTGAGTTTAAATTGCTGCAAAAAGCGAGAAGTAATAAAAAGCATATTGTTTTACCCGAAGGTGAGGAAGAAAGAATCTTAAAAGCAAGTGAGATATTATTGCGTCGTGATGTTGTTGATATCACTCTTTTGGGGAACAGGAAGCATATTCTTGAAAACATCTTTGTTCTCGGCCTGAGACTCGAAAATGTGAGTATTATTGAGCCTGCCGAATCAGAATATCTTGCCGGCTTTGTGGATACTTATTATGAATTGAGAAAACATAAAGGAATAACAAAAGAGAACGCATACGACACAATGTGTGATGTTAGCTATTTCGGGACTATGATGGTTCGTAAAGGTCTCGCTGACGGCATGGTCTCAGGTTCAGTTCACAGTACTGCTGCTACAATAAAACCTGCTTTTGAAATAATTAAGACAAAGCCTGGCTTTTCAATTGTGTCAAGTAGCTTTTTTATGTGTTTGAAAGACAAGGTGCTAGTTTATGGCGATTGTGCTATCAATCCTGACCCAAATGCTGCTCAACTAGCCGAAATAGCTATCAGTTCAGCTTTAACAGCCAAAACATTTGGTGTTGAGCCATTGGTAGCTATGCTGTCATATTCAACAGGAGAGTCAGGTAAAGGTGCAGATGTGGATAAAGTGCGGGAGGCGACAAAAATTGCCAAGGAAAAAGCTCAAACAGAGTTTCCGGGCTTGAAAATTGAAGGGCCTATTCAATATGATGCTGCCGTTGATGCCGCTGTTGCCAAAACGAAACTTCCGAAAAGTGATGTGGCAGGAAAAGCAACCGTTTTTATCTTCCCTGATCTTAACACTGGCAATAATACGTACAAGGCAGTACAACGCTCAGCAGGTGCCATTGCTGTCGGTCCTGTTTTGCAGGGGTTAAATCATCCGGTCAATGACTTGAGCCGTGGGTGTCTTGTAACCGACATTGTGAATACAGTTGCAATAACGGCAATACAGGCACAGATGGAGTAGGGGGAAGGCTGGCAACTTAAGAGGGATTAGCTTTTATCTGGGGGTTTCAGCTTCTCAACAGTAAACTCATCGTCTGAGATGCCTATGTCAAACTTAACATTGGTTAGTTTTATTTTTGTGGTGTGATTTTTCTTAAGATCCTTCATTGTGACTTCAGCAGCATACCAATAACCATCCAATTTTTCGTAGATATAGGAAGCCTCTTTATATTTTCGTCCTGATTTGTCATAATAGATCATTGTCTTTGGATAGTAATTAGTTTTATCAATAGTAACTACTATCTTTGAATATTGAGATTTATTCGATTTAGGAGTCATCTCAACTACATACCCGTTTTCATTCGTCTCAGTTAATTGGGGTGTAAACCTGTCCATATACGGCCTTGTATCCATATCTTCAGTCGAAAAGTCAGTTCCGTTAAATGCCTGACTTTTGGCAAGCATTGATATTTTCTTGGGTTTTCCAAATGCAGGCATATATAACCACATAATTCCATCTGGTAGAGACAGCGTGGCAATTCCTGCCTGAGATTCGGGTTTTGTATATCGATATATTTTCTTGTCTATACCTTTCTGAATCATCTCAGCCTCTCTGATCTTCTCCTTCCCTGATTTACTGATTAAGATAATTTCGATTGTTCCGGCCCTGTCTTTTGGTGCTGATAAGACATTATCCATTTTTGTAAGAATTGATGCTCCGTCTTGTGAAAAAGACGGTACTGCCGAAAACAGCACCACGAAAATAATAAGACCTGCTATTTTTATCGTTTTCATTCCTTCAACTTTATTATTTCAGGGTGCAAATTTACAACTTTCTTCTTTTAACAAGAATTAAAATTACCGGAAGCAAAGTTAATGCACCAAGACTCGATCCTATCATACTAAAAGCGATCAATAAGCCAAAGTATTGTAAAGGTACCATTTGAGAAAAAAGCAAAACAAGGAAACCTGCAGATACAGAAATGGCATTTATCAGTATTGCCTTTCCACTAACAATTATAGAGCCTTCAAGTGCCTTTTCCAAATTATTGCTTTGTTCAAAAATGTGATTAAAGTGAGATATGATATGTATTGAGTAGTCAATACCAATACCAAGGGCAACGCTTGCTACCAGAACCGTGCCGATATTAAGAGAGATTCCGGCTATTCCCATAAAGCCAAAAAGAATTGTAATCGCAATTACAATTGGAATAATTGCGTAAATTCCACTGGAAAAAGATCTTAATATCAATCCAACAATAATTATGACAAAAATAACAGCAATTGTAAGGCTGCCAAACTGGCTTTTAATGAGGCTCCTATCCATAGTTACATCAATGAAAGGCATTCCTGTAATTGCAATCTGACAATCATCTGTTGAGTTCTCCTTGATAAACTTATCCATATATTCGCCAAATGCTTTTTTGGATTTATTATCAGGTGACAGAAATGTTGAAAGAATAATTCCCTCATCAAGGTCGTCTGATACGAAACGTTGCATATAGTCATTTCCATCGAGTAAAAACCAAAGCTGCTCTATCATAACTTTATCATCAGGGATTTTCAGACCATTACCCATAACATCATTAATCTCCTCAATAAGATTGGCTACCGACTGGGTGTTTTTTATGTCAGGGCTTTCCTTCATATAGATTTCGGTTTTTATCATCATTTTTAGCACTTCCGGGCTTTGCATATCACCCCTAAAAAGTACAAAAACCGGTTTTGTCCCTCCAAATTTTTTAAGCATTATCTCTTCAGCCATTCGTGTTGGATTCCCTTTTTTAAAATATTCTTTAATATCTACACTTCTTTCAATCTTAAAAATTCCGCCAACACTTAATAATATTAATATACTCCATACTGTTAATACATATTTAGGATGCTTAAAAAGAAGTGAATGCAACGGAATCAGGATGTTTTTCGAAAGTATTGAATGTTTTGATCTCTCAGCAATTTTTTCTTTCTTTTTGCTGGTTATTGAAAATGCTACAATAACAGCAGGGACAAAAAATATTGATAGCAGAAGTGTGAAGAAGGTTCCAAGAGCTGTAAATATTCCAAAGTCTTTAATCATTGTCAGATAGGCACCAAAAATAAAGGAGACAAAACCTATCATTGTTGTTAATGCAGCAAGGATTACCGGAATAATAATGAAAGATAAAGCTTTAATAACGGCCTTTTTTCTGTCTTTTTCCATACACTGATTTATCCTGTTTAAAACATGGATTGTGTAAGCACTTCCAACCGCAAGCAGAATTATCGGAATATTATTGGATATCATTGACATCTCGTAGCCTGCAAGTCCCATTATCCCTAATGTCCACACAATTGCGATAATAGCTGTTAACAAAGGTAAGACAACACCTCTTATCGACCTGAAGCTTAACATTAGAATAAAGGCTATTAACAGAAATGCAATCGGTAAAAGCTTAATCAGGTCTGAAGTCATCAGATCCGAGATGTAGGTCACAAGCATAGGTGAGCCAGTAAAGTAAATCTTTACCGGCAAATCCATAGCTAGTACTTTATCCTTAACTGTTCTTGCAATTGTTTGAGGGTCAACTTCATCATTGAGAGTGAATATTATCAAAGTTGCTGTTCCATCATCCGAGATTATTGTTCCCTGATACATATCTTTTGACATCACCCTGTTTCTCAAAACTTTCAGTTCTTCAGGAGTGTCAGGTAAGTCATATTCATCAATCAGGTCGCCAATCTCAATTCCAAAATCGCCACCTTTGATATCAATTATATTGGTCAGGCTGGTTACTGCATTTATCCCTTCAACCTCTTTCAAAGTATCTGTAATCTCAACAATATTCTGTAAAACACTAGTATTGAAAATATCATCAGCTTCCAGAATTATAATACCCATATTGTTACCACCAAACTGTTCACCAATTTTCTTAAAAAGAACAGCATGAGGGTCATCATCAGGTAATGAGCTGATAATGTCGGAGTTAATTCTAAGGTCTTTAATGTGAAAACCCCAAAACACGGTCAATACAAATACCAATGAAATAATATACCACCTCAGTTTTATAGTTATCCGGGCAAGTTTATCCATAATTCAAATTTTCAACAAAATAAAGGAAACATTATCACATTTGCAAGCATATTAAAATCAATCTGTTTCCGGTATCTTTCTGTTTTTCTTTTTATCTGACAGTATCTTTTTGCTTTCCAGTCTTTTTTCCTTTGAAGCCTTGGTCGGTTTTATTGGAATTCGTTTTTTTGGAGGAGTAAGAGTTTTTATTATTAACGAAAAAAACTTCTCAATAACCTGTTGCTTATTTTTTAATTGCGATCTGAATTTTTCAGAGACCAGAATAAGTTCTCCTCGGCTGTTAATCTTGTTACTCAGGTCTTTGTAAAGGTGCTCTTTGTCATCGTCTGACAGAAGTGAGGACTCATCAATATT
>JAUVIX010000346.1 GCA_030592565.1 Chlorobiota bacterium | reverse complement strand
ATGCAAAAACACCAAATCCGGCATATACAATGGGCAACTTCCAATACTTCTTATTATATATCTGTCCGAGGCCTGGAACCAGAGCCAGTAATGTAGCTTTATGAGGAGAAGGCTCAAATTCCTTTTTAATAGTATCCGTTGCGACAATAACTTTATTAGCCGTAACCTTTATTGAGTCAGAAGTCTGAGCATTTTGCGACAAAAGGGATTGAGGGTTGATAACAATAATAAATATCAAAACGACTATGGCACTCCATAATCGCTTAAACCTCATCGCATTAGAATGCGACATCCTTATTTCCGATATTTTAAAGATACTGCAACGCATAAACTTTACGAAAATCTTTCAAGCTAAATTTCTGGCACCTAACTAACTATTGTTTAAAAAATTGGGGCTACAAATTTAATAAGCATATTTTCATTTATCAAGGGCATCAATGATCCTTTGCAGGTCATCATCCGATTTGAATGGGATAACGATACTTCCACTACCTTTATTATTCAATTTTATATCAACCTTTGTTTCAAATCTACTTATTAGCGAATCTCTGACTTCTCGAAAAGTATCAGGCAATTCCGGCTTCTGATTTTTTGGCTTTTTCTTAGGTCTTCCTGTCGCTTCTTTAACCATTTTTTCCACCTCACGAACTGAAAACTGCTGTTTTACTGCCTCATTCAGAATATACAACTGCTCATCATCATTTTCAACATTTATCAAAGCCCTGGCATGACCCATTGAAATCAGATTATCCCTAAGTGCCACCTGAACAGGAGCAGGCAGTCTAAGCAACCTGATATAATTTACAATTGTTGACCTGTCCTTCCCCACCCTTTTACTAAGCATCTCTTTAGTAAGATCACATTCATCAAGAAGCCTTTGGTAGCTAATGGCAACGTCCAGAGAATTTAGGTCTTCCCTGTGAATATTCTCAATAAGAGCCATTTCCAGCATCTGCTGATCATTGGCAACCCTTATAAAAGCCGGCACCTTGTCATGCCCTGCGATCTTTGCCGCACGATATCTGCGCTCACCTGAAATAAGTTGATATTTATCATAGCCTAATTTCCTGACAGTTACCGGTTGAATTATTCCCTGCTCCTTTATCGACAGGGCAAGCTCCAGCAAAGCCTTTTCTTCAAATTGATTTCTTGGTTGAAAAGGGTTAGATTCTATCTTCTCTATGGCAATATTAGCAATGGCACCTGCTACATAGTTTCCTGATATGTCGCTGGATGTAATATCAGTATCGGGACTCTCGAGAATAGCACTCAGTCCCCGCCCAAGAGCTGATTTCTTAGTTTTCATTTACAATATCAATTTGTTTTTCCTCATCGCTTATCCTTGTCATCCCGTTTTTCTGCAATATCTCTCTGGCAAGGTTCAAATAATTAATAGCTCCGGAACTGCTTGCATCAAACTCAATTATGTTTTCTCCGAAACTTGGAGCCTCTCCAAGTTTTGTATTTCGATGTATAATAGTGTCGAAAACCATTTGCTGAAAATGTGTCTTCACCTCCTCAACAACCTGTTTTCCGAGTCTGAGTCTCTGATCGAACATAGTCAGTAGAATGCCTTCGATATCAAGCTCCTGATTCAGCCTTGACTGTACAATTTTAATTGTATTCAACAGTTTCCCAAGTCCTTCTAAAGCAAAATATTCACACTGCACAGGAATGATCACGGAATCAGAAGCTGTAAGAGCATTCACAGTTATCAACCCCAGTGAAGGGGAACAATCAATAACAATGAAATCATAATCGTCCTTAACCTTGTTAATAACTTTCCGCATCATTTTTTCCCTGTTGGGAAGATTAATCATTTCTATCTCTGCACCGACAAGGTCGATATGAGCAGGAAGTAGATCCAGATTAGGAGTATCGGTATCAACAATGGTTTTTTCAGGATCGACATCATCAATTATACATTCATAAATACTTGTCTTAACATTTTTCGGTTCAATTCCAACTCCGGAGGTAGCATTAGCCTGAGGGTCAGCATCAATTAAAAGAGTTTTATATTCAAGAATGGCAAAGCCGCCTGCGAGGTTTATTGCTGTTGTAGTTTTTCCTACTCCACCTTTTTGATTTGCAATTGAAATGACTTTTCCCATAGCACTTGTTATTATCTGTATTCTTATCTTTTTGATATGTGACAAAAATACTATTTAAAACTCCAGCCTGATTAAAGAAAATATTAACAATTACAGGGAGTCTGTTAATATCTACTACATTTACTATAAAAACAAAAAGGCTGTTCACCAAAGCAAACAGCCTGAATATTAATTATGTATAAACTATTCTTTAGTATCTTCAGCAGAGTCGCTATCAGATATCTCGGTATCTTTTCCGAGGTCTTCAAAATCAATATCTGTATGCGGGTCAGGTGCTGGTGCAGGAGTAATTGTTTCAGTCTCCTCCATTTTAATCGGCTCTTCAGACACTTTTCCTGTCTGGATAAAATCAATCACATCACTTAAACCATTTGAAAACTTTTCAAAGTCCTCTTTATAAAGGAACAATTTGTGTTTTTCATAAAAGAATTTACCCTGCTCATTGTTGAATCTTCTTTTACTTTCAGTAATGGTCAAATAATACTCATTCGACCTGGTGGCTTTTACATCAAAAAAATAGGTTCTTTTCCCGGCTCTTACAGTTTTGGAAAAAATCTCCTCTCTTACCTGATCATAGGAATGACCGGTATTCTGATCTTTGTCTTTGTTTTCTTGCTCTTCCATGCTAATTCTATTTCAAATATTTCATTTAATTGACACACCGCAAATATATATAATTATTTAAACGCTAACAAAAAAAAATATTTTTTATGATATTATTTTCAAATCTAACTCCCTGGTCAATCTTGTATAGACAAAATTTTACTTCGCAGATTTCAAACACTTCTTGTAAAAAACATTATATCTTTGCACTTTTATATCATTCAATAGTAATGACAGAATTTGGTATTTGCTGTTTAAGCGTCGTGCCTGTCAGGGCAGAGCCTTTGGAAAGAGTCGAAATGGTTACACAACTTCTTTTTGGGGAACTTGTAGTTATTAATTCGGAAAATAAAAATTGGTATCATATAAGAAT
Source organism: Chlorobiota bacterium (assembly GCA_030592565.1). Classification (GTDB taxonomy): domain Bacteria; phylum Bacteroidota; class Bacteroidia; order Bacteroidales; family JAADJA01; genus JAADJA01. The sequence continues at coordinate 201 of JAUVIX010000346.1, read as the reverse complement.
TGTATATGATAATTATGAAGGATGGATAGAAAAAAAAATGATATTGCCTGTTGATGAGGAGGAATTTATAAATCTTAATAAAAGCCCTGTACAACATACAATGGACATTGTTGATGTCGTTAAGAAAACCTCAACCAGTGATCTTTTTCCTGTTCTCATAGGAAGTTCAATAAGGAATATTAGCGAAAATCATTTCTTTGT
>JAUVIX010000004.1 GCA_030592565.1 Chlorobiota bacterium | reverse complement strand
CCTCCGGCAATAAATCTCCAGTCAGTGAGCCAGGAAAGAGGATAATCTGGAGATAGAAAGCCGAACCAGTAACCGTTTATAAATCCGTTAACTACATTAAAAAAGAATCCGGAAGCAACAATAAGCACCGGCATTCTTTTGCCTTTTGTCTTTGTTCTTGCACTATAAATAAATGTTCTGTGGACGTAGTGCACTAACCATAAAATAAAAAAAATCAACACAGGAACACTTTGTATTCCTTCACCACGAAAAATAAATAGTACAAAAACGACAATAGCCGGAATTTCCATTAGAATCCATCCTGCTTTATTACTGATTGTGGCTCCCCAGGTTTTGTTTGAGTGTCTTCCGTAAGGAACAGTAACATTCATCAGTATCGGAAACAGGATTAAGGCAATACCGATCCATCCAAGGACTAAATATCTGAAAGTTTCGAGTGAAATCATTTTACATATAATTATTTTCTTTATACCATTTTAAAGTATCGTCAAGGGTGTCGTATAGTTGACGGGCCGAATATCCAAGCTCTTTCTGTGCTTTCAGGTTCGAGATGTTTTTATTGGATTTTTTTAAAACATCAAGTGAATCATTAGTGTATAGAGGATCTTCGTTTGCCAGTTTTGCATAAAGAGTAATAAAAGGAACCCCAAGTTTAGCAATGGAGGTTGGACATACAAATCCAGGTGTTTTGTGCCCGGTGATTTTTGAAACCATTTCCGAAATTTCCTTCAGGCTATACCAATTACCTGATAATATATATCTTTCTCCTGCTCTGCCTTTTGTGATGGCTGATATTGCAGCATTAGATATGTCTCTAACATCAACCCAGTTATAACCACCCTGAACAAGCATTGGTAAGTTGTTTTGTGCGATCTTTATAATTGCCTGTCCGAGGTATGATGGTCTGTAATCGCAGGGGCCAATTATAGCGCAAGGGTTTAATGTAACTGCATTCAATCCTGCTTTTACAGCCTTAGCAATGAGCTGTTCGCCCTGAGCTTTAGTGGTCTCGTACAGCATCTTGGAAGAGGTTACAAGAGGCCTGGTCTCATCCATTGTCTCATCAAGAGGTTCCGAATCAAGAGCATGCACCGAGCTGAAATGTATAAAACGCGATACTCCTGCTTCAAGGCTGCAATTGATAATATTTTGTGTGCCACCCACATTGGTTCTTATCAAATTCTCGTGATCACTTCCATTTATCGAGATGACGGCTCCGAGATGAATAACAATATCGACATCTTGAACAAGCTTTTTTAGCGAATTCTTATCGAGTAAATTGCCTTTTACTATTTCAATGTCAAGGTCTTTAATCCCTGTGTTATCCTTATGAAACAATGCCTTGATATTGTATCCCGACTTTAGAAGGTCACGACAAAGGCATGACCCTACGTGTCCACTTGCTCCTGTAATTGCTACTCTATTCATCGATATTAAAGATAAATTTTTGTGTTGGCAAATATAGGTTTAAATTCTAGAAAAGAAATATGTAAAACCTAAAAAGAGGCTTGCTTGGTTGAATTTGGCTTTTGCAGAATAATCACGGACTCCATAAAGATTATTATCTACTGATGGCGAAGACAGGTTCACATACTGTTTGATATTATTCTTAACCCCGAATGTATAACTTCCTCCAAGACTCATGTCGAATTTCTCCCAGCTCCATACAACACCACCTGTAAGATGATAAAGATTCCAATAGGTCTGACCCGGATAAAACTCCTGAGTAACATCTATGCTTTTTTTATTTAGATAGTTAAAATCCGTTTTGAATCCCAGTAGTACCTCAAACTTTTCAGAAACCCGGCGTCTAATGGAAACAGCAATGTTTACAAGGAACTTATTAGCAAGAACCATATTTGTAAAGCTGCCAATGTCAGGAGTTTGTGAAGGTATGTCCAGATCAGTGATCTCCTCGGGAATTAATATCTTGTATTTTTTTATTGGCGCAAAAAATGATATTTTCCCATAGGCAAAAGTCGCGGAATCAATGGGATATTCAATTACAAGATCAAGCGTCCAGGGTGACTTGAATAATGATTTTACTTTATTCTCCCAGTAAGATGCCTTAATGGGTAGGGTGTCATTTACACTAAATGGGTTATATAGATAATAATTTTTCTTAAGATCTGAGTTAGCCAGAAATTTTACGTTAATCCTTGGTGTTGTAAGATTAACACCAAATTTGAATTTGTCGTAACTCCAGGTGGCTCCTACTAAGAATAACAATCCCGCATTCCGATAGATCATATTACTTTGCTCAAAAGTATTACTTATTACCTCGAGGTTTATGGAATCAACATTGGTGAAAACATCTGCCGATTTGGTTAAAAGCATCTCCTGATCTCTGAATGTTCCAAAAGCGGAAAACCCGATCCCAAGATTATTATTGACTTTTTTGCCGTATCCAAAACCAACCCAGGTCTCTTTAATTCTGTTTGTGTATGAAAATGAGCCGATATATAACTCGTCACCCGGTATTTCAGAAAGTATATCATATTTCATTGTGGTTCAGTAATTTGTATTGATGTATGTGGAATGTCGGTTTAGTGAAGCTAAGGTTAAAGATATGGGAAGCTTTGGTACCTTTTGTACAAATGAAACGATTTGTGGTTGCGAACTTAGCGTGTTCGACCTTAGATCAAAATCAGTACCCGCTCCATTTTTAATATTTAGTGCACTATAATAATAACCATTGCTTGATACTGACAGGCTCGAATTAGTAATATTTGCAAGGCCTCCAGGGTTGTAGAAAATGGCACTGTTATCACTGATGTTGGCTGTTATTGCTCCGGCAAGCATTGTTGAACGTGCTCCAACCCCATCCATCCAATAGTTAAACTCCTGTGAAAATAACGCAAATGGAATAGAAAAAAATAGAAAGACTAAGTATTTTAAATATTGCAAAAAAAATATTTTTGTCAAAAGTAACAATTTTAATAATTATTTTTTCATCAATTATTAACATTTAGAAAAGGCCGTAAATGTTTTTCTAATTTTGTCGCAAATTTAGTAATGCGTTTTTGATATCCCGAATGAAGATAGTTGCAGATGATAGAATACCATTTTTAAAAGGTGTTTTTGAGCCTTTTGCCCTGGTTGTTTACCTACCGGGAAAACAGATATGTAAGGGAGATTTATTAGATTCGTATGCTTTGATAACAAGGTCTGTAACTAAGTGTGATGCAGCATTGCTTGATGGTACTCCTGTGAAGTTGATTGCCACAGCAACGATTGGTGATGATCATATTGATAAGATATTTTGCAAAAAGAATGGAATTACAGTTGCAACAGCCGCGGGTTGTAATGCATCAGCTGTTGAACAGTACATAACTTCGGCATTGCTCACTTTGGCCGAGAAAAAGCAGTTTAGTATTAAGGGGTTGAAACTTGGAGTTGTTGGAGTTGGAAATGTAGGGTCAAGAGTTAAAAATGTTGCAGAATTGCTGGGAATGAAAACCTTGCTTAATGACCCACCAAGGGCTGAGATGGAAGGGAAGAGCGGATTTGTTGATTTGGATGAGCTTCTGGAAGAATCGGATGTAATTTCTTTACACGTTCCTTTAACTTTTGACGGTAATTATCCGACATATCATCTTGCTGATGATATTTTTTTTTCAAAGATTAAAAAGCCGGTTGTATTTATAAACTCTTCAAGAGGAAAGGTTGTTGAAACAACTGTTTTAAAAAATGCGATTAAAAAAGGGAAAATTAGGGCATCGGTTATTGACGTTTGGGAGAATGAGCCGGATATAGATTTGGAATTGTTGGATGTGGTTGATATTGCTACTCCCCACATTGCAGGGTATTCGCTTGATGGAAAAGCCAGGGCAACACAAATGACAGTTGAGGCTATTTCAAAATATTTTGGATTTAGGATTGGAAATTGGTTGCCTCGTATGGATGAAGAACAGGAATTTATTGAAATTGATTGTACAGGTCTGGATAAACAAAATATATTTTTTAATACTGTTGTCCGGTCTTATGATATTTTGAAAGATGATGAGATGTTAAGGAAAATGCCGAAAAATTTTGAACTACTGCGCAGCAATTATAATTTGAGAAGGGAATATCGCTTTTATAAGGTTAAACTGGGAAATTGCAAAAAAGGTATAAAGGGAAAGTTGAAAGAAATGGGTTTTAAGGTTGTTAATTAGAATAGGATATGCGATAAGCACGTGGAAGGTTGTCGCATAGAATTAAAAATGAAATTATAGAAAATTTAATTATTAATTTTTATAAAGGTATGGATAATAAAATCATAAACAGAGCAGCCGATAATATTCGCATTCTTACAGTTGCTATGGTTGAAAAATCAAAATCAGGCCACCCTGGTGGTGCAATGGGTGGTGCCGATTTTATTAATATCCTCTATTCGGAGTTTTTAAATTTTGATCCGCAGGATATGTCATTTCCCTTTCGCGACCGTTTTTTTCTCGATCCGGGTCATATGTCGCCAATGCTTTATAGCGTCCTGGCTATGGTTGGTACATATTCGATGGAAGATCTGAAAAATTTCAGGCAGTGGGGTAGCGTCACTCCTGGTCATCCTGAGTTAGATGTCAAGCGTGGAGTAGAGAATACATCAGGGCCATTGGGGCAGGGCCATGCTATGGCTATTGGTGCTGCTATTGCGGAGCGGTTTTTTGCAACACGATTTGGAGAGTGGATGGCACATAAGACTTATGCATTCATTTCAGATGGCGGAGTTCAAGAGGAGATATCGCAGGGTGCCGGCCGGATAGCAGGTTACCTCGGACTTAGCAACCTTGTAATGTTTTACGATTCAAATGATATTCAGCTTTCAACAGAAGTTGATGAAGTTAGTGCCGAAAATACAGCAATGAAATATGAATCATGGGGATGGCGCGTGGTTACAATTAATGGAAATGACCCTGATGAGCTTCGCGGAGCCCTTATGAAAGCAAACAGCGAAACTAAAAAACCGTTCTTGATAATTGGTAAAACAATTATGGGAAAAGGAGCAGTTACCGGAACCGGCGAGAGTTTTGAACATCAGGTTTCCACTCACGGCCAACCAATAAGCAATGCAGGTGCTTCGGCTGAGAAAACCATACTTAACCTTGGTGGTGATCCTGATAATCCATTTATTATTTTTCCTGAAGTAAGGGAGTTGTACGAGGAGGTTAAAGAAGGTAATTTGAAAACTATTGCTGCCAAAAGGGAGAAATATGAAGAATGGCAAAAGGAAAATCCGGAGCTTGCTAAAAAACTTAATGGTTTTCTGAATGGAGATATTCCTGAAATTGACTTCTCGAAAATTGCTTTGAACCCAGACATTGCAACAAGGGCTGCTTCGAGTGCTGTACTTGCCGAATTTGCACAAAAGGTTGAAAATATGGTAGTGATTTCAGCTGACCTTTCAAACAGTGATAAAACGGATGGCTTCCTGAAAAAAACAAAACCGTTCAAGACGGGTGATTTTAGTGGTGCTTTTCTGAATGCAGGAGTTTCCGAGCTTTCGATGGCTGCCATTTCAAATGGAATGGCTTTACATAATATTATTCCGGTTTGTGGTACTTTCTTTGTATTTTCTGATTATATGAAACCAGCAGTCAGGATGGCTGCTCTGATGGAACTTCCGGTTAAATATGTATGGACACACGATTCATTTAGGGTGGGGGAGGACGGACCTACTCATCAGCCCGTTGAACAGGAGGCACAGATAAGATTGATGGAGAAACTGAAGAATCATTCCGGAGAAAACAGCGTCCTCGTACTTCGTCCTGCGGATGCAACAGAAGCAGTTGTCAGTTGGAAGATGGCACTTGAAAATAGAAAAACACCGACTGCATTAATCTTATCACGGCAGGGAATAAAAGATTTACCTGTTAAACAGGGTTCCGATAGGTTTGCTGATGCAATGCAGTCATATAAAGGTGCTTATGTTGTGATTGATTCAGATTCCATCCCGGATGTTGTTCTTGTTGCTGATGGCTCAGAGGTTGCAACACTCATCGAAGGTGCTGAATATCTTAAAGAGAAAAATAATCTGAATGTCAGGGTTGTTTCCGTTATTTCAGAGGGATTGTTCAGACAACAAAGTAATGATTATCAGGAGCAAATTTTTCCAGCGGATGTGCCCCGTTTCGGACTTACCGCCGGCATTCCCGTTACCCTTGAAGGACTTGTCGGTTGTAATGGAAAGGTTGTGGGAATGGACCATTTCGGATATTCTGCACCTTACAATGTTCTTGATGAAAAATTTGGTTTCTCTGGTGATGATGTTTATAAAAGTGTTGTTAAGTTTTTGGGGTTGTGAAACAGATACAACAAATTCTGAATTAATTGCATCTAACCTTCTATAGATGTCGTTTTTAGTGTAAATATTTTCATTTTTAAATAAATACTTGTGTTTAATTAAAAAGTATTATCTTTGCACCGCTTTTATCGAGCGGAGATTGAGAGGTGTTTCGACACCCAATAAATAGGGAATACGTGATGAGGGGGCTTGATGCCCCTCTTTTATTAGGCAAAAATGATAACTGAAAAAAGGGTTGAAGATATTTTGGAAGAGGTGTTTCAGGGAACTGACAGGTTTCTTGTAAGCCTGAGTGTTGGTAATGGAAACCTGATAAATGTATTCGTTGATAGTGACACAAATATTACCATAGAGGGCTGTGTTAAAATCAGTAGATTTATTGAATCGGAGCTGGATAGGGAAATTGAGGATTTTGAGCTCAGAGTTTCGTCACCAGGGCTTGATCAGCCGTTCAAAATATTGAGGCAATATAAAAAATATGTTGGAAAAGAGATAGTAGTTATTGTTGAAAATGGGAAAAAGCATATTGGCGTATTGCTTTCGGTGACTGATGACGATTTGGAGCTTGAGGAGGAAAGGGGAAAAAAAGGAAAGGAAAAAGTAATTGAAAAGTATTTATTTAATGATATAAAGGAGGGGAAACCCGTCATTTCATTTAAAAAGTAATTGAAATATAGATTAGGAATAAAATGGAAAACATTAATTTAGTTGAAACTTTTTCAGAATTTAAAGAATTCAAAAACATTGAGAGAGAAACGATGATGCGTATTCTTGAGGATGTGTTTGAATATATGCTTGTTAAGAAGTATGGAACGGCTGATAATATTGATATTATTGTAAATATTGATAAGGGTGACCTTGAGATCTGGCGGTTCAGAGAGATTGTGGAAGATGGAGAAGTTGAAGATGAAAATCTCCATATTTCCTATTCTGAGGCTGTGAAAATTGAGCCTGACTTTGAGGTGGGTGAAGAAGTTTCGGAGGAGATCAAGCTTGGGGATTTTGGAAGACGAGAAATACTTACTATTCGCCAGACTCTTGTTGCCAAGATTCAGGAGTATGAAAAGGATAATATCTATAAGAAATATAAGGACAAGATTGGCGATATAATTACCGGTGAGGTTTATCAGGTTTGGAAAAAGGAGATGATGATTCTCGATGATGAAGATATTGAGCTAATTCTTCCCAAGTCGGAACAGATACCAAGTGACTTTTATAGAAAAGGTGATACTATCAGAGCGGTTGTCTCTAAGGTTGAGATGCGAAATAATGGCCCGGCCATTATACTATCAAGAACATCTCCTATATTCCTTGAGCGTTTATTCGAGCAAGAGGTGCCTGAGATTTATGACGGACTTATTACAATAAAGAATATTGTAAGAGTTCCGGGTGAAAGAGCTAAAATTGCAGTTGAATCCTATGATGACAGGATTGATCCGGTTGGTGCTTGTGTTGGAATGAAAGGTTCAAGAATTCATGGTATTGTCAGGGAATTGAAAAATGAAAATATTGATGTTATCAATTTTACAAATAATCCGGAATTGTATATTCAAAGGGCTTTGAATCCTGCAAAGATATCTTCAATAAAGATTAGGGAAGATGAGAAAAAAGCAGATGTCTACCTTAGGCCTGACCAGGTTTCGCTGGCAATTGGTAAAGGCGGTTTTAATATCAAGCTGGCAGGAAAACTAACAGGCTATGAAATTGATGTTTACAGAGAAGCCTCGGGTGACGGCGAAGATGTTGATCTGTCCGAATTTTCAGATGAAATTGACAAGTGGATTATTGACGAATTCAAAGCAATTGGTTGCGATACAGCAAGAAGTGTTTTGGAAATAGGTGTTGAAGATCTTGTGAAACGCACTGATCTTGAGGAAGAGACGGTTAAAGAAGTTACCAGGATTTTGAAAGAAGAATTTGAGTAGCATTATTATAAGTATTGAGGAGTGTTTTTTACCCGAAAGTAATACTCTTTTGTATGTGACATATATTTAGTAAAATTATTTAATTTAGCGGGTTTAAACTTTATCAGTTTATATGGCAGTAAAAGGGAAACCAATACGGTTAGGCAAGGCAGCAAGAGACTTTAACGTTGGTACAAGTACCATTGTTGAATTCCTCTTGAAAAAGGGTTTTGATATTGAAACGAACCCCAATGCCAAACTTACGCCTGAAATGTTTGAGTTTGTGGAAAAGGAGTACCAAACTCAAAAAGCAGTAAAAGAGGAGGCTGAGAAAATCGGACTTCAACATTTTGACAGGCGTACTATTACCATAGAAGAAAAGATAGCGGAAAAGAAAAGGGGTGAAGAAGAGGATGTTGAGCTTGAAATAGAAGAAGAGGTAATGATTACGGATACTTCTATGAAAAAGGAAGTTGTAAAATCGGTTTCAGTAGAAACTGCAAAGCCGGATAAGCCTGAACCCGAGCCTATTATCAAACAGGAAAAGGAAGTTGTTTCTGAAGATAAAATCGAAGAACTCAAAGAAAATGAGGTTGAAAAACTAGATTCTGAAAGCTCTCAGGAAGTAGAACCGGAGGAGAAGGTTGCTGATATAGAAGTAGAAGAGAAGAAAGAAATTGAGGAAGTTGAAGAAATTGTAGAGGATGAAGATATTGAAGCAGGTGTCCCCAAGGTTGTCGGTAAAATAGATTTGGGTAGCCTAAATCAAAAAACAAAACCCAAAAGAAAGACATCGGCGGAGAAAAAGAAAGAGAGAGAGGGGCGTAAAGTTCAACTTTCAGATAAAAAGAAAGTTGCTACAAAGAAAGTAAACGAGGTTGAAGATAAAAAAATTGTTGAGAAGAAGGTAGAAAAGCCTGAAACCAAAGTTAAACCTAAACCTAAACCTAAACCTAAACCTGTTGAAGAGCTTAAGCCTTTAGAAGAGAAAAAACAGGATAAAAAAGATGAGAACTTTATAAAAACAAAATTCCAAAAGCTTGAAGGCCCAACTATCCTTGGAAAAGTTGAACTTCCACCAGAAAAGAAGAAGAGTGATAAAAAACCCGTTGCCACATCAAGGGATGCTGAAGGAACCAAAAAAAGGAGAAAAAGGAAGAGAATTAGAAAACAGACTAATCTGGTTAAACCAAAAGACGGAGCTCCAAAAACAGGAGATAATAAGTCTAGAACCGCAAGGGATAAAAAAGGGAGGACGAGGAGGCATAGGCCTGAAGTATCAGAAGAGGATGTTCAAAAGCAAATTAAAGAGACTCTTGCAAAGCTTACCGGTGGTGGAAAATCAAAAGCTGCCAAGTATAGAAGAGAAAAAAGACATAACGTTAGCGAAGCGAAACAAAAAGAGATAGAACAGCAGGAAAAAGAGAAGAACCTGATCAAGGTCACAGAGTTTGTTACTGCTAACGAACTGGCTTCTATGATGGATGTTTCCGTAACTGATGTAATATCTACTTGTATGTCTCTCGGACTGTTCGTTTCAATAAACCAAAGGCTTGATGCTGAAACTCTTACTCTTGTTGCAGATGAGTTTGGATATACAGTTGAGTTCGTTAGTGTTGACGTTCAGGAAGCTATCCGCGTTGCAGATGAAGAAGATGACCCTGAAAATCTTGTTGCACGCCCTCCGATAGTTACGGTTATGGGCCACGTTGACCACGGTAAAACCAAACTTCTTGATTTTATTAGAAGTGCCAATGTTGTTGCCGGAGAAGCAGGTGGAATAACACAGCATATCGGTGCTTATGAGGTTGAATTGAAGAATGGAAAGAACTTAACTTTTCTCGATACTCCCGGCCACGAAGCTTTTACAGCTATGCGTGCCAGAGGAGCCCAGGTAACTGATATTGCAATCATTGTTATTGCTGCTGACGATGACGTTATGCCTCAGACCAAAGAGGCAATTAACCATGCTCAGGCTGCCGGTGTGCCATTAGTATTTGCAATTAATAAAATTGATAAGCCAAATGCGAATCCTGAAAAAATAAAAGAGGAACTTTCCAAAATGAATATCCTTGTTGAGGATTGGGGAGGCAAATACCAAAGTCAGGAAATTTCTGCTAAGCAGGGAATTGGAATTGACGAACTTCTTGAAAAAGTTATGCTCGAAGCTGAACTTCTTGAGCTGAAAGCAAACCCGAATAAATCTGCAAACGGAAGTGTGATTGAAAGTGCACTTGATAAAGGAAGGGGATATGTTGTCAAACTTCTTGTGCAGGATGGTACTCTGAATACTGGTGATGTTGTTATTGCCGGCGCAATGTATGGAAAAGTGAAGGCAATGTTTAACGAAAGGAATAAGTTAATAAAAACGGCAGGCCCATCTACTCCTGTTCTTATGCTTGGACTCAGCGGCGCACCACAGGCAGGTGATGTTTTTAATGTGATACAAGATGAAAAGGAAGCGCGATCTATTGCTACTAAACGTATGCAACTCCAACGTGAGCAAGGGCTGCGAACTCAAAAGCATGTTACTCTCGATGAAATTGGAAGAAGACTTGCTATTGGCGACTTCCAGGAACTGAATATAATTGTCAAGGGTGATGTGGATGGTTCGGTTGAGGCTTTATCCGATTCATTGCTTAAACTTGGGAATGAGGAGATTCAGGTGAATGTTATTCATAAATCGGTTGGTCAGATTTCTGAATCAGATGTCTTGCTTGCTTCTGCATCTGATGCTATTATCATAGGATTCCAGGTGAGACCTTCTGTTGGAGCCCGAAAACTTGCAGAAAAGGAGCAAATAGATATCAGGTTATACTCAATTATTTACCAGGCAATTGAAGATGTTAAAGATGCTATACTCGGAATGCTTGCTCCAAAAATGGAGGAAAAAATTATTTGTAATGTAGAGATCAGGGAGATATTTAAAATTTCAAAGGTTGGAACAATTGCCGGTTGTATGGTTCTTGATGGTACAATAACCAGAAATACAAGAGTCAGAGTTATTCGTGATGGAATTGTTACTTATTCAGGCACACTTGGTTCATTGAAACGATTTAAAGATGATGTTAAAGAGGTTAAGTCAGGATATGAGTGCGGGCTGAATATTGATAATTTCAATGATATTAAAGTTGGTGATATTGTTGAAGGGTTTGAAGAGGTTGAAATAAAGCGTCAGATTTAATTAGCAGTTGCTGAAATAGGATGATTTTTAAATAGCTGAAAAATGAAAAAGTATTCTGTAATTGTTGGTTCCGGAAGTTATATTCCGACAGTTGTTGTTAAAAATGAGGAATTTCTTAAAAACGATTTTTTTGATTCGTCAGGTGTTAAGTTCGACATTCCAAATGAGGTGATAATTGAAAAGTTTGAGAAGATTACAGGTATTAAGGAAAGAAGACATGTTACTGATGATTTGGTGACTTCTCAAATATCGACTTTTGCCGCTGAAGAGGCACTTAATTCTTCAGGAATAGATAAGGAATCATTAGATTATATTATTGTTGCACACAATTTTGGTGATGTTAAAAAGGGAACTACCATCCCTGATTTTGTGCCCAGTATTGCTGCCAGAGTTAAAAAAGGACTTGGTATTGAAAATCCTTTCACTATTGCTTTTGATATTCCTTTTGGTTGCCCGGGTTGGGTACAGGGTTCAATCTTGGCAGACTACTATATAAAGTCAGGAGATGCCAAAAGAATTTTGGTTATTGGTTCCGATACTCTTTCGCGCATATCTGATCCTCATGATCGCGATTCAATGATCTATGCAGACGGTGCTGGTGCCGTAATTTTTGAAGCAGTTGAAAGTGATAAGCCCGTTGGTATTTTATCTCATACTACAAGGTCTGATACATTGAATCATGCAAAGTTAATGTGGATGGCAGCATCGAATAATAAGGACTATAAAGGGAGAGATCTGTTTATAAAAATGAATGGTCACCGATTATACGATTATGCTCTCACAAATGTTGCTCCGTTGGTGAAAGCAACAATTGAAAAGGCAGGATTAACCCTAAAAGATATTAATAAAGTTTTTATTCATCAGGCCAATGATAAGATGGATGTTGAGATGCTTAAAAGGGTCTTTAAACTTTATAATGAGCCACATACTGATTTTGGGGTTATGCCTATGACAATAAGCTGGCTTGGAAATAGCTCTGTGGCAACGGTCCCAACAATTTACGACCTTGTTGTTAGAGGTAAAATGGAAGGCCATTCATTCAAAAAAGATGATTATGCTGTCTTTGTTTCGGTAGGTGCTGGCATGAATATCAATACATTTGCTTATAAGGCAGTGTGATTACTATTTCTCCACCCACTGGTCATCAGGCAGATCCTTTAATCCAAGCATTCTGAAAATAAAAGCATTCATAACAAGCTTACCTCCACGGTAAACCGGAATAGTATCGGCAGGCTCAATCCTTTCAAAATAATTATGATACACCGTGTCAGCATGATAGAAATCGTGACTGGTTGTTATGTAATAGGCATCCATATCCAAATGGAATCCACCCCTGTTTCTGTTAATGGTTGCGTATTTGTGAATACTGTATAATGGACCAATTGCAAGAACTTTAATGTGATTGGGACGGGCAACATAATAGTCAATGTTGGCTAAAGGAAACCATCTGTATGAAATAATCACTGCATCAGCCCCTATTTTGCCCGTTTTAATATCTTTTTTGTACAACTTTGTGAATTTTTCACCAATCTGTTTCCATCCGTATATATCAAGTGAAACATCTTTATTCCCTATTTGGGAAATATTTACCTTTGTGGGACTTTGGTTCCAAATCAGGCCAAAATTAATTTGTGAATAACCTGCAACAAGAACCACAAAAAGCAGAATTATGGAGTATTTAATTAGCTTTGGAAATAAAATATTTTTTGATTTTACAGTTTCTCTAATAAATGGAGCGGCAATAAAAATTAATGTTGTATATCCGGGGCCTGTCCAGTGTGGCAATGTCCTTCTGAAAAAAGAAAGGAATATAAAAGTTGCAATTAGTGGTAAGCCGATTAATGCAATTATTCTGAAATTTTCTTTTGATAAATAATGCCTCTTATTAACAATGAATACCCAAAGAGCCATGTATATTATGATAAAATTTACAGGATTATTATAGAAAAATTCACCCAAAATTTCCATTAAAAAATAGTCGGGGCGGAATCCGGAATCCAGTAAATTTACTCTACCACCCTGATATCCCAGGCTAATAAAATTATTCACTACATTCCAGTATATCACTGGAATAAACAGAATTATTGAAATAAGGGCAGAGAAATAGAGTGCTGGTTTTTTTAACCATTCTCGGTTATACAGAATAATATAACCGGCAATGCCAGCCCACAGAAATACAGATGTATATTTCGACAGCACTCCAAGCCCGATTGTAACTCCTGCAAGAAGCATTTTTTTCTCATCTGCTTTTGAAATATCCTTTTTTGCAATAATTTCAATTGCAATACAAACCGTTAATAACCAGAAAAGCATTTGTGGAGTATCAGGCAGAATGAAAATTCCTACAATTACAAAAGTGTAAATGGAAGAGGTATAGAGCAGTGCAGCATAAAAGCCTGTTTGTTCATCTTTGATTTTGCTTCCTATCCTGTATGCAAGAAAAGTGTTAATAGCTCCGAAAATAACTGATGCCAGCCTGATGAAAAATTCGCTATCAAGCTTTAGGTTTAGTGTAAATAGTTGAATCACAAATCCAACCATTGGTGGGTGATCAAAATGGCTTAGGTCGGGATAAAGTGCATACAGGTAATAATATACTTCATCATTCCCGAATTCAAGAGTTGCTGCAATAAAGCCCCTGATTAGAGTTGAAACTCCAATAAGAATAAAAAGTGATTGTCTTATATTTTTATTATTGGGCATTTATATCTTTGTTTGTCTTGACTGTTTTCTCTTAAGCAGAATTAAGTTTGCAAATATAAAAAGTAGTGTTGCAAACCCTAAAATTCTTAAAAGCCAGGTTTTGTAAATATTTACTGATGGCAATGAAATATGCGAAGGAGCCTCTTCTGAATACCTGCATATCGGGTTCAGGTAATATGCTGACTGATCGGAAAATTCTATTTCTATCCTGATATAGGTGTCATTAGGTCTGAAGTTGTAAGTAGCAGAATTAGTGTTTTTTACGACTTTCTTCAACAAGGCATTTTGCCCCACAAATCTTATCTCTTTTGCTATTGAGTCAGTACTAATAAAGATCGTATCATTTCTAAAATCAACAGCTTTGATGACAGGTAATACTTTTGTTCTTTTTATTTTATCCTCAAAAGACTCTCCCAGAGGTCTGTTAATTCTGGCTCCAAAAGATCTTCCTTTCTTCAAAGCAGCAATAATATCATTTCGATTAGTTGTAGATGAATTGACAAAAGTACAGTGGTGGCCTATTTCATCAGGATTGAAAATGTCATGTGCATCATCATCTCCCAAAACAGTAATATAATTACCGTTTGAAAGTGCTGTATCCCAGTGTGCAATTGAAAATCTGTAGTTGTTAAGTACCTCAATACCATCGTAATTAGTAAGATATTTCATGTCTGAAGCAGCATAGCCGTTTCTTAATAATGGATGTGCGATATAAACCAGTTCATTGTCATTCCGAAGCAAATTTAAAATATGTTGTTTGTTACTCAAAGTTTGAAATATTGGATAATCACGCCATAAGATTAATTTTGCTCCCACCAAAACGTGATGATTTTTATGAATCCCATAGCCATGCTCATACACAGGAATATAAAAAGGCTCGGTTTCCTTATATCTGTTTATTTTTTGGTAATCAGATGTTGCAATGATATCATAACCAAGACTTTTATAAGTCTTGAATATCTGTTCGTTAGTATTCTGGCTTCCTGATGTTATTCCTCCCCAGGCATGCGACTGGATCTGAAAATTTGCTTTTCTCCAATTATGATTATCCATATCATCATAAGGATTATAGATATTGTATCCGGAAAATTCTTCTCCCGGTTTGAAATTATATACCGGACAGGTCAGATATTGAAAAATTATTAAAAGAAGAATTACTGCCAGAAGATAAAGCAATAGCTTGACCATAAATAGAAAAAAGCCCTTAATTTTATGCACAGTTAGTAAATTTTAAAACGGTCGCTAAGATAGTAAATATTATAGGGTAAAGTAGTTTCATAAATCTGAGCAAGAATATGTGAAATGCTATTCCTCTATATTTGGGAATAGAATATTGAATTATTATTGGGAATTTTTAGTTTTGGGAAAATCCTTTTGATTAAAAAATATGAAACAAATAGCTGTGATTATTCGTACTACAAAAATGAAACAGTGCCCAAAATAAGCATAAGATGCTGTAAAAGAAAGATTAATGAAAAATATGATGTTTTTTCATTTTGGTAGATTGGTTTATACAGGGGGGTATTGTTAAAAAATATATTTATTCTCATTTTGGGAAAAATAGCAGAAATTGTAATACATTTGAGCATAATTTGAAAAACTGTATATGAGTTCGTTTAAAATATTTGTTGTAGAGGATGATCCGTTGTACGGGGAGATGTTAAAATATCATTTGTCTTTAAACCCGGATAATGAGGTGATTAAATTTGAAACAGGAGCAGAATGCCTGAAGAACCTGTATAGAGGCCCATCATTAATATCTCTTGATTTTTCTCTTCCTGATATGTCAGGCTTTGAGGTAATAAAAAAGATAAAGGACTATAATCAGGATATTCCAATTATAATTGTTTCGGGTCAGGAAGATGTTGCGACCGCTGTTAAATTATTAAAGAGTGGAGCATACGACTATTTTGTTAAAGATGAAGATACAAAGGACAGGCTTTGGAATACATTGAAAAATATTAAGGAGAGGCTGAAACTAAAAGAGGAGATAGATGAACTTAAAGAAGAGATAGGCAAAAAATATGAATTTAAGAAGATAATCAAGGGTAACAGCTCCGCTATTAAACAAATTTTTAACCTGATTGAAAAGGCAACACGATCGAATATCACTATTTCTTTGTCTGGTGAAACGGGAACCGGTAAAGAGGTAGTGGCTAAGGCCATTCATTATAATTCTCAAAGATCGAAATATTCTTTTGTTCCGATTAATGTCACTGCTATTCCCAGTGAACTTATTGAAAGCGAAATGTTTGGATATGAAAAAGGAGCATTTACTGGCGCAAATACTCGAAAAATCGGAAAGTTTGAATTGGCTAACAAGGGAACAATTTTCCTTGATGAGGTAGGGGAAATGGATATCAATATGCAGGCAAAACTGCTAAGGGTATTACAGGAGAAAGAGCTTACAAGGGTTGGTGGAAACAAGGCAGTTAAATTTGATGCCAGAGTAATTGTCGCAACAAATAAAAATCTGGCCAAAGAGGTTGAAAAGGGTAATTTTAGAGAGGACCTCTACTATCGTCTGTTGGGTTTGCCAATTGAAATTCCACCATTAAGATTCAGGGGTAGCGATATTCTAATTCTTGCTAAGTTTTTTGTTGATGAATTCTGTAGGGATAATAAAATGGATAAATTTCAGATATCATCTAAAGCACAGGATAAACTTATGAAATATCCGTTTCCGGGGAATGTGCGGGAATTGAAGGCTGTAATGGAGTTGGCTTGTGTTTTGACAAATACTGACACTATTGAAGAAGACCATGTCTCTTTTAATTCGACAAATGCGAAAAGCGATTTCCTTCTGGAAGAGGACACATTACAGGGATACGTAAAAAAGATCGTTCAATATTATTTGCAGAAATATAATAATAATGTAATGGTTGTTGCCAAAAAACTGGATATCGGAAAGTCAACTATTTATCGTATGCTGAAAAATGATGAGATTTAATGTTTGTTATTAGCCGTTTTTGGATAGAGATAGTTGCTTTTTTATCATTTTAACAATGACTATTTTCAAATAGGGAAAGTTATTATTGGGTTATCTTTTATAATATATTAATGATGAGGTATTTAAATCTGTGGTATAAAAGTTGTAAACCATATTTTAAGCTTTGATACATTTAATTAGTTAATATGTGATTGATCAATAAAAACCCTTTTTTAACAAATAAAATTGAGATAAATGAATTCAAATAAACTTTTCGATCTTACAAACCTTGATGAAATGCTTGGTGGTGACAGACAGGCAATGTTGCAAATGGTAAAAATATTTTTACAGGCAACGCCCGAAAGCCTGACAGAGTTAAACAACTGCTTTAATAAAAGTGACCTTGACGGCGTTAGCAAGCTTGCACATAAACTCAAGTCATCAATAGATATTTTCTCAATTGAAGAGATTAAGAATGATATTCGCCGGATGGAAAACCTCGCCAGGGAAAATGTAAATACCGATGAGATACCAGCTCTTATGAATAATATTAATAGCATTCTTAATGAAGCTATTGAGCAGGTTAGACTCGAAAAGGATGTACTCCAGAAAGAACTTTATGCATTATAGAAGGGATTAGAAGTTATATATTTGGCTGGCCAATAAAAAAACACCCTAATTTTTTAGGGTGTTTTTTATTTCTATCTGATTTGTTGACTGTTTATAAAGGTATATTTCCATGTTTTTTTGGTGGATGAGACTGTGATTTGTTTTGTGTCATTTCAAGTGCCTGTATAATTTTATACCTTGTCTGTTTTGGGTAAATTATCTCATCAATGTAACCAAGTGCAGCGGCTTTATACGGACTTGCAAATGTGTTTTTGTAATCTTCAACAGCCTTTTTCTTTTCTTCGTCGTTAAGCTTGTTTCTGAAAATGATATTAACAGCACCGTCAGATCCCATAACAGCAATTTCAGAGGTTGGATAAGCATAATTAACATCAGCACCAATATGCTTGCTCGACATCACATCGTATGCTCCCCCATAAGCTTTTCTGGTTATAATTGTAATTTTTGGAACAGTTGCTTCAGCGAATGCATACAGAAGCTTGGCACCATGTTTAATAATCCCTCCATATTCCTGGGTTGTTCCTGGTAAAAAACCCGGAACATCAACAAAAGTGACCAGCGGAATATTAAAGGCATCGCAGAAACGAACAAACCTTGCAGCCTTTGTTGAAGAATTGATATCAAGAACGCCAGCAAGATTAGCAGGTTGGTTGGCTACAATCCCAACAGGCCTGCCAGCAAAACGTGCGAAGCCCACAATTATATTTTGTGCATAATAAGGCATCACTTCCAGAAAATTACCTTCATCAATTACAGTCAAAATAATTTCTTTAATATCATAAGGTTTGTTTGGATCATCAGGAATAATAGTCTGCAACTTCTCATCTTCACGATAGGGGTCGTCTGTACAGGCTTTTATTGGCGGATCCTCAAGATTATTTGAAGGTAAAAAACTGAATAATTCTCTAAGAATCTTCATTGCCTGTTCGTCATCTTCTGCTATGAAATGAGCTACACCACTTTTTGAATTATGCGTCATCGCTCCACCAAGATCTTCTTTAGTAACTTCTTCGTGTGTCACAGTTTTTATTACGTCAGGACCTGTAACAAACATATAGCTTGTTTTCTTGACCATCATAATAAAATCGGTAATGGCAGGAGAATAAACAGCACCTCCAGCACAAGGGCCGAGTACAGCCGATATTTGTGGAATAACTCCTGATGCAATTGTGTTACGGTAGAAGATCTCTGCATATCCGGCAAGGCTCTCAACTCCCTCCTGGATGCGAGCACCACCTGAGTCATTAAGTCCAATAACGGGTGCACCCATTTTTAGAGCCATATCCATTATTTTTATTATTTTATCTGCATTGGCACGACTTAATGTGCCTCCGAATACCGTGAAATCCTGAGCAAAAACATAAACAAGCCTTCCGTCAATTTTGCCATATCCTGCAACCACACCATCGCCCAATATTTTGTTTTTATCAATTCCGAAATCGGTAGCCCTGTGAGTAACAAATTTGTCAACCTCAACAAATGTTTCAGGATCGAGAAGGTCGCTTATCCTTTCACGAGAGGTTTTCCTTCCGGCATTATGTTGTCTCTCTATTCTCTCTGCTCCCCCTCCAAGTTCAGCAATTTTATTTTTTTCTTCAAACTGTTTAAACTTATCTTCTAATGACATAGTATTTTGTTTTTGTGAAATTTGACTTTCGTTTATTATTTATTCAATGATAATTAATGGTTGATTTCCGTCGATGGTATCGCCATCATTAACAAGAACATCAATTATTTTTCTGTCCTTTTTAACCTTATATTCACTTTCCATTTTCATAGCTGATATAATAATTACCGTTTCCCCGGCCTTAACACTATCGCCTTTTTTGACCAGGACCCTGACAACTTTTCCAGGCATTGGTGACGAAATTGTGGAATCATCATCCATATCATCACTTTTACGGTTTTTCATATATTTTGCCTCAGCATCCAGTATCTCAATATCATATGAATTGTACAGCGTATTTATAGTGTAGGTTTTTGGCTTATTCCCCGGAGCAAGTTCTACATTATACGATTTGTTATTATAGAGAATAGAATAAACCCCTTTTTCAACTTCAACAAGGTCAACATTATAATCTTGTAATGTTTCTTTTTCGGCCAAATGCTTTCCAGTTGCTGTTAACATCGTCAGGATGTATCCTGTCCTTGACCTTCTTGAGCCTGTTTTGGTAATCTATGAAAGCAGCAATTGTTGCAATTGCTTTACAATCACCATCACACCTATTTTCTTCCATTAGGATATCCTTGTTTTTCTCAATGAACTGCGTATTATATTTTCCCTCAACAAAATCGGGAGTATTCATTATCTTTTCAAGGAATTTAATACCTGTTTTAACTCCCATTATTTTGTAAGCAAATAAGGCTCTTTTCATTCGTTGAATGGCCTCATCCCTGTCAATTCCCCAGATAATTAGCTTTGAAATCAAAGGGTCGTAATAGATTGGAATTTCATAACCTTCGTAAACATATCCGTCATGCCTTACTCCTAAGCCAAGTGGTTCTGTGATGTGCAGAATGGTACCAGGACTTGGCATAAAGTTATTATCCGGATCTTCAGCGTAGATACGACACTCAATAGCATGTCCGTTTTGTGATAGATCTTCCTGCTTGTATTTCAATTTTTGTCCGTCGGCAATTCTGATTTGCTCTTTAACGAGGTCAATACCAACAACTCTTTCGGTTATGGGATGCTCAACCTGTAAACGGGTATTCATCTCAAGGAAATAATAGTTCAGATCATCATCCATAATAAATTCAATAGTTCCCGCACCCTGATAATTAGCTGCTTTTGTGGCGGCAACCGCTACCTCACCCATTTCGTTTCTTACTTTGGGAGTCATTAGCGGACTTGGAGTTTCCTCAACAACTTTTTGATGACGGCGTTGTACGGAACATTCCCTTTCAAAGAGATGAATTACATTTCCATGGCTATCGGCTAAAACTTGAAACTCAATATGATGGGGTGAGGATATGAATTTTTCAACATATACAGCGTCATCGCCAAAAGAAGCCATAGACTCCGACTTTGCAGCTCTTAAAGAGGGCAAGATGTCTTCCTCTTTTGTTACCAGCCTCATCCCTTTTCCACCACCTCCTGACGAAGCTTTCAGCATAACCGGCAAACCAACTTTTTTGATAACCTTCAGAGCATCTTCCTCAGATGTCAGAGGGTCAGTAGTGCCCGGGACAACAGGAACATGTGCGGCTATCATAGTCCGGCGGGCTGTTATTTTATCACCCATTTTTGAAATGGATTCGGATGATGGCCCAATGAATTTAATTCCTTCTTCCTTGCAGCGATCAGAAAATTTGGCATTTTCTGAAAGAAAGCCATAACCCGGATGAATTGCATCTGCACCGCTTTTTTTTGCTGCATCAATGATATTTTCAATCACAAGATAGCTTTCGTTTGAAGGAGATGGTCCGATATGATATGCTTCGTCAGCATAGCGAACGTGCATCGACTTGCGGTCGGCATCCGAATAGATAGCAACGGACAAGATGCCCATCTCGCGACAAGTCCTCATAACACGTATGGCTATCTCTCCACGGTTGGCTACTAATACTTTTTTTATCATAAAATAGATTATTGTTTGCGATATGATATGAGAATGAGAGTGTTAATTAAGAATGTCATAATTTTTCCTCTTATTTAGAATGCGCAAAAATAACATTATTTCTTTTAATGTCAACTGAATATTATGAACATGAAGGGGAAAAGCCCGTCATTGTTATATTGACAGACTTGATAATTGTAATAATTAACAGCATCTACTCCACAATTATTTATTTGTGAATATCTGTGTTAATTACTTCTTTAGATTAACTGTTTCAACCATTGTTTTTTATCTAATTTCGTTACGTAAAAATAGTTGATTTAAATGGCACTAAACTATATCTGGATAGCATTTTTTATAATTGCTTTTGTTGTAGGTCTTATCAGGCTTTTCTTCTTTGGCGATACAGAAGTGTTTCAGAATATGGTTAACGGAACCTTTGATTCGGCAAAGACAGGTTTTGAAATATCGCTGGGACTAACCGGTGTTTTGACACTTTGGCTCGGGCTAATGAAGGTAGGAGAAAAGGGTGGTGTTGTAAAGATATTTTCAAAGTTGGTGGGGCCGTTTTTTGCCAAATTGTTTCCTGAAGTACCCAAAGATTCACCTGCCATAGGTTCGATGATGATGAATGTGTCAGCTAATATGCTTGGCCTCGATAATGCTGCGACCCCAATGGGATTAAAGGCTATGCAAGAGCTACAGGAGATTAATCCAGAAAAGGACACTGCCTCTGATGCTCAGATTATGTTTCTGGTTCTTAACACCTCCGGGCTTACAATCTTACCTATCAGCATAATGGTTTACAGGGCTCAACTTGGTGCTGCAAATCCTTCGGATATTTTTATTCCCATTTTGCTAGCCACTTTTTTTTCCACTATTGCCGGATTGATAGCTGTTGCAATTTACCAGAAAATAAATCTCTTTAATAAAGTTATTCTTGCGTATCTTGGAGGGCTGTCTGCTGTAATTGCCGGAATTATATGGTATTTTTCCACTTTGCCAAAGGAGGATATAACAGTTATTTCATCAGTCACCAGTAATTTTCTGCTTTTTTCAATAATCATTTTATTCATATTGCTTGCCATTCGTAAAAAAGTTAATGTTTACGAAACTTTTATCGAAGGTGCAAAGGAGGGTTTTTCAGTAGCTGTGAAGATAATTCCGTTTCTTGTTGCCATACTGGTTGCCATAGGTGTTTTTAGGGCATCGGGGGCAATGGATTTTCTGATTGAGGGAACAAGACAGGTATTTGCAGCAATGAGCGTTAATACCGATTTCATAGAAGCTCTGCCCACTGCTCTAATGAAGCCTCTGAGTGGTAGTGGAGCGCGTGGTATGATGGTGGATGCTATGAATACATACGGCGCTGATTCGTTTGTTGGAAGGGTAGCCTCAACAGTTCAGGGTGCCACGGACACGACATTTTATATTATTGCAGTTTATTTTGGTTCAGTCGGAATTAAGAAAACCCGTTATGCCGTTACCTGCGGATTGATTGCTGATTTTACGGGAATTATAGCTGCTATTTTAATGGCCTACCTATTTTTTCATTAGGTCTTTAGCCTCTAAAATACTAAAGCACAAAATTTTACTAAATATGATTTTTTGTAACAGTATTATTGAGCGTAGTTTTAGGGTCACATTGAGCGTAGTCGTTGTCACATTGAGCGTAGTCGTTGTCACATTGAGCGTAGTCGAAATGTGAGCAATATAGTTTCAGATAAAAACTATTCACTTAACAATTTTTTCAGTGTAGAGTGTTTTATTGTTTGTGGAGATTTTAATGAAATACATCCCAGGCTTAATATCTGATGTGTTTATTTTTATTACACCATTTCCCGACAATCCTGTATTCCGGTTACTTGTTAATATTGGCTTACCTGAAACGTCAAGGATTTTAATTAAAAATGTTTCACTTTTATTGTTCTCATATTTTATTGATATTTCATTGATAAAGGGGTTTGGGATTATCCTGAAATTATTACTATTGGGAGCCTTTACGCTTTCCGTTCCTACGGAAAGTATCCATTCCCATTCTTCAAAAAACTGTGTCATACTCCCAAGGAAATGGTCAGGAGGCCAGTCATCATCATTAATAACATAGTCGCTGTTCGATACATCAAAAAATATTATTAGGCAAGGATGTGCCCAGTAAGATGTCGGCATTAAATCGACAAAGAAGACCCAGCTTTCATTATAAGGGGCGATATAATAATCCACATATCCATCAAGCCACAATGTGTCATTAAAATACATTTTTTCATATCTTGAATAGAGGTGATGATCATAGAGCGAATCAACTCCTACAACTTCGTTGGCAATTATATTTATGGCCTGTTCTCGCGAAACCTGGGCTTTGCCTGTAAAAGAAAGCAAAACAAAAGGAATAATAAAGACTAAATTTTTCATAATATGACCTTTTTGATTTGATAACTGCAAAGATAAGGAAGAATGAGATGAATTCAAAATGAAATTTTTAGAAAATACAGGGGAGCATGCTCCCTGAATTTGTTGTCTTACTCTCCAAACTCTACCCTTACCAAATCTTTAGAGTCCATTCCCAGCAGACCGGCAGCATTTCCCTGGTTCATTGCTATCTCAAGGTAGCCACCTGAATTAAAGAGTGCCACAATTTCGCCGACAGGAACATCGGAATAGGAACGGTTGATTTTGTGTATTTCATAAGTGCGGAATCCGATTGTAAATTTTTGTCCCTTCCCAACCTCTTTGAAAAGAGGCTCTTTTATATTGGTAATAATGTTTTCGTACGAGTCAATGAAAATCACATGTCCTTTTATAAGGCTATCTGTTACAACGGGCTCGAAAAGTATCTTTTCATTTATAGAATCCTTAGCATCTCCTAGTTCGTCGATATTTTTTCCTTGTGCAACATGAACAGCAGCCTTAGCGAAACGGTCGCGGGTAGAGAAAGTGAAAAATCCTGAATCTTGAACGATATTCAATTCTATAATCTTGTCTGGTTTTTTATTGATTATCATTGAGAATATTCCTGTATCTGCACTAATGAAAAAATGACCGTCAATTTTAATAATTGTATGTGGGTTTTTATCAGATTCTTCAGTATTTACACCAATGATATGTACCGTACCTTCAGGATAGTTGTGGTAGCAATTTTTTAGAACAAACGCAGCATGCTCAATATTAAATGGAGGGATAGAATGTGAAATATCAACTATGGTTGCATCAGGCATTCGGTGGAGGATAGCTCCTTTTACAGCACCAATATAGTGGTCTTTATATCCCCAGTCGCTGGTTAATGTTATTATTGGCATAAAAAATCTGACATTTAATTAAATTCCACTATTTTTGCAGTAAACAAAATTAGTAAATAAACAATTAAAAATGTTTAAAATATTAAAATTGAATTAACCGTTTAATTAACAATTTATAAAGAGCGGAGGAAATCATTCTATAATCTACTATGACCGAACGAATAATTGATATAACCACATACAGCCCCCTTGAAATATACGGTGTTAACGACCGAAATATCAATCTTATAAGATCATACTACCCGAAGTTGAAGATTGTAGCGCGGGGCGAAATTATTAAAGCTATTGGCGGCAACGATATCCTGGATGATTTTGAGGAAAAGTTTGATCTTTTGCTGGTGAGTTATGATAAGTTTGGAAAACTTACCGAGAAAGATATTGAGCAGATTATGGGTGATAATGAAAACCAGGTTTTCAAACCTGAACAGATTAAAGAGAACGGGGTGTTGGTGCATGGTCGTGAAGGCAGGCATATTAAAGCTTTGACTGTCAATCAGCAGAAGATGGTGAAAAGCAGTGAGAAAAACGATCTGATATTTGCTATAGGTCCCGCTGGAACAGGAAAGACATATACTGCTGTTGCTCTGGCTGTCAGAGCTTTGAAGAATAGGGAGGTGACAAGGATCATTCTTACACGCCCTGCTGTTGAAGCGGGGGAGAGCCTCGGGTTTTTACCCGGCGATTTTCGGGATAAGCTCGATCCATATTTGCAACCTCTTTATGATGCTTTGCGTGATATGCTTCCGACTCAGAAGTTATTAAAATATCTCGAAGACGGAACTATTGAGATTGCACCCCTTGCTTTTATGCGTGGACGTACTTTAGACCATGCTTTTGCCATTCTTGATGAGGCGCAGAATGCGACTGAGATGCAATTGAAGATGTTTGTAACACGAATGGGGAAATCCTCTAGGTTTATTGTTACAGGCGACATAACGCAAATTGATCTTCCGAAGAAACAAGCCTCAGGGTTGAAGCAGGCCAAGCAGCTTTTGACGGGAATCCAGGGGATTGATTTTATCTATCTTGATGAAAAGGATGTGGTAAGGCATAAGCTGGTTACGAGAATTATCAGGGCTTATAGCGATAAATAAAGATTAATATTTTATATGATAAAAAATAATAGACAATGACAAACGCAATTATTAAAACCGATTTTAATTTCCCTAAACAAAAGAGTGTTTACAAAGGAAAAGTGCGAGATGTGTACAGTATTGATGACCAACTGCTGGTGATGGTGGCAAGCGACCGTATTTCGGCTTTCGATGTGGTGCTGCCAAGGGGTATTCCATATAAGGGGCAGGTCTTGAATCAAATTGCAGCTAAGTTTCTGGATGCGACTTCTGATATTTGCCCGAACTGGAAACTGGCCTCTCCTGATCCGATGGTTACCGTAGGACATTACTGCGATCCTTTTCCGGTTGAGATGATAATAAGAGGCTATCTGACCGGAAGCTCCTGGCGGACATATAAAAAAGGGGCAAGAGAGATTTGCGGGGTTCCAGTTCCTGATGGAATGCGTGAACATGAACGTTTTCCGGAGCCTATTGTTACTCCTACAACTAAAGCTACAGAGGGACACGACGAGGATATCTCAAAGGAAGAGATTATCAGTCAGGGTTTGGTTTCGGAAGAAGATTATGCTTTGCTTGAGAAATATACCAAAGAGCTGTTTAAACGGGGAACTGAGATTGCTGCAGAAAAGGGGCTTATTCTGGTAGATACAAAATATGAGTTTGGGAAAAAGGATGGTATAATATACCTTATTGATGAAATTCATACTCCTGATTCATCACGTTATTTTTACAAAGATGGCTATGAGGAGCGTTTTGCCAAAGGAGAAAATCAAAAACAGTTATCTAAGGAGTTTGTGCGCGAGTGGTTGATGGAAAATGGGTTTCAGGGAAAGGAAGGGCAGCAGATGCCTGAAATGACCGATGAGTTTGTAAACAGTGTATCTGAAAGATATATTGAACTTTATGAAAAGATTGCCGGTGAGAAATTTACCAAAGCCGATTCGGAAGATGTGTTAAGTAGGGTGGAGAAGAATATTCTTGGGTTTTTGGGAAGATATCTTTAACTTTGCAACATATAAGTTTAAGTATTATGGATTTACAATATATAGCAGATTTATCAGGAAAGCCAACAGCGGTTGTAATTCCTATTAAAGAATGGGAAAAGATAAAGAGCTTCTACCTAAAATATATTAACAGTATTGAAGAAAGTGAAGTTGAATATGTTTTAAATGGTATTGAGCAGGCTGTCAATGAAATAAATTTAGTAAAAAAGGGGAAGTTGAAATCCCGCCCAATCGAAGAATTACTAAATGAGTTATAAGATTGAAACAATTCCGGCTT
>JAUVIX010000117.1 GCA_030592565.1 Chlorobiota bacterium | reverse complement strand
GTACAAGTATCGACTGTTCCCGGAATAGTATGTATAGTAGTTAAAGTTACAATAAATATATCTCCTGTGTTAGGATCATAAGTGTGTGTCACATTTTGTCCGTATCCGGTAGCTCCATCGCCGAAATCCCACATCCAGTAATTAGCAGGGAATGGAAGTGATTCACCATAGAAGTCAAAAGTTATGTTGTCATTTGTTTCATAGGTAAACCAGTTTTCGCAATCACCAATACCACCTGATCCCATAACGATTTCTTCACAATAGGTATCATAACAATTATTCATAGAATCGCCAAATATTGTAAGGCAAACATAATAAGTACCCTGCATTTCATAAATATGTTCAGGATTTTGATCATTTGAAAATTCTCCATCACCAAAATCCCACATCCAGGATGTCGGGTTACCAATAGACAGGTCGGTAAATTGCACAACATAAGCTCCTGTTGGCACAGAATCAATTGTGTAATCAAAATCAGCCACACAGTTACCTCCACCGGTTCCTACCAAAACTTCCTGGGTTGAAGTAGCAGTACAAGTATCGACTGTTCCCGGAATAGTATGTATAGTAGTTAAAGTTACAATAAATATATCTCCTGTGTTAGGATCATAAGTGTGTGTCACATTTTGTCCATATCCGGTAGCTCCATCGCCGAAATCCCACATCCAGTAATTAGCAGGGAATGGAAGTGATTCACCATAGAAGACAAAAGTTATGTTATCATTTGTTTCATAGGTAAACCAGTTTTCACAATCACCTTGAGGGATACTGTCATTACAGATTTCAAAGTCAAAAACAAATGAATTATTCCCAGGGTTGAAATATGCTTCCTGGGCATGTTCTTCACCGATGCAATCAAATGTACTTGCACGGACCAAACCCTGGCTCGTAGCAAGAATTGAATCACTTCCGTAAAAGCCGGCATCATTTGTATAAAATTCGTAATCCTGATAAATACCACCACCCAAAACGGATACTAAAACAAGATGATTTTGAATTGGGGCACCTGTAACATCATCTGTTACATGCCCGTTAACGCTTATTACAGCGTCTTGCGAATTAACCATAAAGGTTAGTGCAAGGAAAAACAAAGTAAAACTTAATAATCTTTTCATTTCTGTAAATTTTATAATTAAACAATTTATTGAATTAGTAGTAGTGATTTTGATAAATAATGATTGATGATGACAATTGTTAAAGAACTATAATCATAAGACTGTAAATTTTTAAAAGGTTGCCTGAATGATTAGATTATCTTACAAATTTTCTATATGCGTACGATTTTTTATTCTTCGAATAGACTGAAAGCAGGTAACTTCCACATGGCAATGAGCTTATATTAGCTGTAATTGTATTTAATCCGGACTTAAGTAAAAATTCTTTCTTGCTTATCTGCTGACCTGTGATTGAATAAATGCATAAAATCAGTTCTGTCTTTTCATTTGCTTCGATATCAAGATTAAATTGCTCTGTAACAGGATTCGGATATATGTCTCCCACCGAAATTTGGCTATCTGTATATTCAGGATACCCAATTGAATTATCACACTTAACCGTTAACTCAACATTATCCTGTATATAATTTAATTCATCCAATGAGATTGGAATATTATCATTTGACAAACCTGTAGCCTCCGCAAATAAACTATATGTACCAAAAGGCAAATTATTTAACGACCAGTAACCGTTTTCATCAGTTTCAGTAAATGAAACTACCAAACTATTATTATCAAAGAGTATTATTGTAATTCCTAATAACTCATTCTCATTTATGCAATCGCCTTCAACCTTGATATAACCGGACACAGAACCAATTCCGCTTTGCATTTCCTGAATTTCCGTCAGGTGAATATCTAATAAGTAGTTATTACTATCAAGCAGCATTATTGGCTCGGCATCTTTCCAGAACATAGAGCTTCCGTAGTATGAAGGTACGAAGTCGCTATAATGTGAAGAGCTTTCAGTCAATTTCACTTTAACAATATAGTCTCCCTGCAATATCTGTGTAAACCAGTAATATCCATATTCATAAAAGACTATCGTGTCAAAAGGAATCACATAATCGCTATAATTTCTGTAAAGATATGCAACGCCGGTATCACCGGAAGGCTCGGGATTATTCATAGGAAGATTTCCTAAATAGGTAATTCCACCAAAATCAAAATAATCCGGAGTAGTTATTACTTCACAATATGAATCAACAAGTACGCCACCACTTGGGACATACCTTGTTACCTCGAGACAGACATAATAAACACCAGTTTCTGAAAATGTATGAACAGGGTCTTTCTCATTGGAAAATGAGCCATCACCAAAATCCCATTCCCAGTTATCAATATCTCCGGTTGAGAGATCAAAAAAATAATATTTATTCGGAATTTGGGACAAAGAATCAAGCTCATAAGTAAATCCGGCTTCAATGCTGCCTTCAACACTAATTACCATACATATACTATCTGAACAGGTGAGACTATCGTTCGAGATTGAGAGGCAAACAATAAACTCGCCGGTCTCTGAAAATGCATGAATCGGATTTTGTTCATTTGAATATGAGCCATCACCAAAATCCCATTCCCAGGTATCAATATTTCCTGTTGAAAGGTCAAAAAACAAATAAGTATATGGATCAACCGGATTCTGTTCATAAATAAAGTCTGCCTGGCATTCCGGAATATTGCTAACCTGAACATATTGAACAGATGTGGCATAACAAGTATCAATAAAACCAAAATTAATGGAAGCGGTAAAAAGAGTAACTTCAAAAAGATTTCCAAGGTTCGGATTAAAGGTATGTTCAATTATTTGACCGGTTCCGGTTTGCCCATCTCCAAAGTCCCACTCATAATAAAAAGCCGGAGGAATAGCCTCCCCAAAAAATGTGAATGTTATATTATCTTCCGTACTATACTCAAAAAAGTTTTCGCAATCTCCTCCTCCGTTATTTACCCAAACCTCCTCTTCATAATATGCCAGGCAGCTATCCTGCGCAATAGTATCATATGTGACAGTTGTTAAAGAAACCAAAAACATATTTCCAAGTGCAGGATTAAAGAGATGTTCAATATCCTGACCTGTTCCTGTTTGTCCATCGCCAAAATCCCAAAAATAAAAATCTGCCGGTACGGGAGATGTTTCAGCATAAAAGTGAAAGTAATAATTTTGTATAGGCTCATACAAAAACCAGGCTTCACAATCCATTTTGATGCTGTCAAAAGTTAAATCAAAACCTGTCTGTGCCCTTTTCCCCTCAATAGGGGAAGAGAAGGTTAGTGCAGCATTTGAAACTGTATAGAATATCAGAAGTAGTATGATTAGCTTTTTCATTTTTATTTTATTTTATAGAGTAATCCAAATCTTAGCCCTATTGACCATGTCGCCTTATTTGTCAGTCTGCGCTCATAAACAGGCTGCATATAGTAATTATAAACAGGTTCTACTGACAGATCAAAACTATTTGACAACCTGTAAGAAAGCCCCAAAGATGCTGACAGCTTGAAGTAAGAATGAATTCTATTGGGTGTTTCATCTTCAATTACTATATCTGTTGCATTGTCGTTTGTATAATCAATCCCCGGTTCAATACTTTTAACAAGTATGGAATAGATTCCACCTGCTTTTAAGAAAATAGAAAGCCTTTTAAACTCTCTAATTTTATATCCTGCATAAACCGGAATACGAAGATACGTATAATAATTATTAACTGTTTCAGATGTATTGTAATTAACAGTATCATATAACCCTTCAAGTGTTGTTTTAAATACGGGCTGACCTGAAGCGGGATCTATTTTAAATGAATTAACCTGGTAGAAGTAACCTATACTGTCGTATTGAGAGTATTTAATATCATACTTTCCATCATCTTCCGAAATAGATACACCAATACCTGCTTCGAAAAAGAGATTATTCCCATAAACTCCAGTGACATCAATATTAATTGCACTTTTCTTGCTATTATCTTCATCATTTAGGAATATTAGTTCAGGTGTAATAAAAGCACCGAGAGCAAATGAGGCCTCTAACCTGCCATAATCATCTTTTGGAACGATATTAAAACCTGAATAGGCAGATGTCAGATTTAAGTATTCCGGTAAAGTATTCACCATCCCGTATGTAAATGGGGGATAAATAGTTGTCATAGGATTAATATTGTCGTCGCTGTTCAGCCCTGGCAATCCCGGATACTTGTTAATTTGGGTTTTGGCCAATACCTCAGAAGCCGGTGGTACTTCACTTATCTTTTCGTTATTTTCAATTTTGTCTTTTAATTTTGTATTGTTTGTAATTATTTGTTCTTCATTCCCTGATTCAAAAGTTTCTTTTAAAGTATTTGATTCAGAAACCAATTGATCGGTTTCATTTGTAGGTTTCAATAATATATCACTATTTGCATTGACTTCCTGTATGGTATTATTTACACTAAAATAGAAATAGCTTCCTGTTCCTATACCGACCAGTAAAATAAAAACAGAAGCATAGAACAAGCTACTTCTGAAAAACAGCTTCAATGAGACTGCCTTCCATACTTTTGGTGACGGTTGCTTCTTATACCCGTCGAGAGTTCCTTTTAAGAGGTCCTCAATATTATTAAAACCTTCATCCATTAGCTGTACTTGTTGTTAAAACTTTATTTTTTTCTTCAAGTTTATTACGTAAAAACTTTTTTGCTTTTGATAACTGCGATTTAGAAGTACTTTCTGATATTCCCAAAATTTCAGCTATTTCCTTATGCGCATATCCTTCAAAGATATAGAGGTTGATAACATTTCTGTAACCATCAGGCAGGCTTTGTAAAATTTTTATAAGAACTTCAGGGCTGACCGGCGAATAAACAACATCTTCTTCTTCCTGATAGTCGGCAGGAATATTATCAATATCCTCATAAGAATATTTTACATTCTTTTTAATATATGTAATTGCTGTGTTAACCATAATTCTTCTGATCCAGCCCTCAAATGAGCCTTCACTTCTGAAATTTCTTATATGCATAAATACTTTAATAAATCCCTCTTGCAAAACATCTTCAGCTTCTGTCATATTTGAGCAATAACGCAGGCACACACCAAGCATCCCCGGCGCATACTTCTCATATAGCCGGTTTTGGGAACGCTTTTTCCCTTTTTTACACCCCTCAATTATTTTGTCATCACCAATCATCAAAATCGCTACTGTGTATAAGACTTTACTTTGTTGCTTTGGTTGCCTGAAAAATAAATTATAAAAAAAAAGCCCCGAAAACGGGGCTCAAATAAAAAAAATGCCTTTTCCTACCGTTTTAAAAATCTTCTGATCACCTGATTCGATTTGTCAGTAATTTTCAAAAGGTAAATTCCACTTGTCAGATTAGAAATGTCAAGTTCAATATTATTTTCTCCAGGATAACTGTTTATGTTAGAAACATTGATTAATTGCCCGTTACTATTAAACAATGTTAATACAAGGTCGGTTGTTTCACTAAAACTAACAGAGAATTGAATTCTATCCACAGCTGGATTGGGAAAAATGTCACCAATACCTTCAATAAATTCATTTTCAGAAATCGCATTTATGTTGCCACTAACAAAATTATCTTGAATAAATAATTGAACATCTTCAAAAGCAGGATTATTGCCGTTAAGAGTTAAGTTTACCGGAAGTGTGTTTTTTCCTGTGACCTCCGCATGAACCTTATATGTCCCGAATGCTATGTCGTTAAAAGCAAAATTGCCATTTTCATCTGAATGTGTAACACCCAAGGGATTATTATTGTTATCAAGAAGTAAAATCTCGACATTACAGGCAGGGCCTTTCCCATTACCAAATGAAATTACTCCTTCAATTCCACCGGGGCCAAAGGTCATTGTAGAGGCAGGCACCATATCTATATCATATTGCCAGTATGTTGAGTAATGAAAAATAGTATCGGCTTCTTCCCACATTATACTATTGCTGTAATAAGTTGTCAGGAATGCATTATACAGAGTTGAATTAGGAAGCATATCGGCCTTTACAAAATACTCTCCTTCAATCAGTTGAGGAAACAGGTAATAACCTAATGTATCATTGTAAATAGCAGTATCTATCGGGACTATTTTTGTTTCTTCAACTTTATACAAATATGCTGCTGCATAATCTATCGGAAAATAACCGGCAAATATCTGACCTCCAAAAGAAAAATAATCTTTATACGTAACATTCACGACTTTTGTAATAGTTGATTCAATTAAATTTGAAAAAGGACCTGCCGGAACAGTTACTGTCAGCTTAACCTTGTAAACTCCCGGCCCAGCATATTCATGCAATGGTGACTGAATAGTAGAAAAATTCCCATCTCCAAAATTCCAATGAGTGAAAACTAAATTCTGGCAATTTGTGGTGTTATACAATTGTATCTCCAATGGGTTCTCGCCAGAAGGATCACAAACAACGTTAAAATTAGCCTGTGGAATGGTAATTGAATTCAGTATCGGGATTTTCATGTCAGGAAACAGGTAGTTTCTTTCACTCCACTGAAAACGGAAATAAACCGTTGTGTCGTGCACCTTGTTCAGATAATCAAGTGTTGAAATCCTTAATGCTCCTTTAGTAAAAAATGTAGGAATTGTATCATAATAAAAACCTTCTTTATCTGTTACCAAAGTTGTACTGTAATTAAAATCAGGGGAGTACGAGTGATCCGCATCTATGTTAATAACCTGACCATCAATTGGTGCTCCGGTTTGTTCATCTGTTATCTGTCCGATAATAAAAATCACATTCTTGTCGAAAGCTACCTGTGTGAAGGCCAATGAGCAGGAAAAGAGAAATACCAACAGAAGTGGCATTTTCTTTTCAAATCCGATCATTTTACCTATATTTAACATCTTATTAAAATTATATTTAAAAATTAAAAACCAAACAACAATCCCGTTCTAATTCCCAATGAATAGGGGTGCTTTGTTGTTACAACATTTCTTTCGTAAGCCGACTTCATATAAAATCTCATCGTAGGCTCAAGAGTAATACTAATGTGATTTCCCAGCTTATATCCAACTCCGGCTGAGAACACAAACGACCAGTTTGTATTTATGCGTGCCGGTAATTCATTTTCATAATTTAATACCCTGTTATTGCCACTGTCAAAATTAACAGATGGCTGTCCTTCATTTATCAGGATAGCTACTGATGGGCCGCCTTTTACAAACCATGATATCCTTTTATAATCTTCTCCATATCCAAAGAGTATTGGTATCTGTAGATATGTATATTTATTTTTTGTCGGAGTAAGAGTAACACGCGATATCGAATCGTAAACTTCAACTGTTTGGGTATGATAGACCGGAACTACACCGCTTGCTGTAGTATCAAAAGTTACATTGTAAACATCTTCGTAAGTACCCAGAAATTTCTGATAATCAACTTTATAATTGCCGTCATCACTTGCAAACTGAACACCCACTCCACTCTGAAGCAAATAACCCGAAAACTTGTAAATAACACTACCGTCAACTGAATAACTCTGATTTGTTAACTTATTGTCGGATGGGAAGAAAGTAATCTCCGGAGTAAATGATAATCCCAACATAATATTTCCCTTTTTCCCGTAATCACTTTTGAATTCAGGAGCTGAAGGTTCAGAAGGATTCATATCATTTTCAACACTGCCATCCGATTGATTCTCATTAAATTCTGAAGATTTTACATTTGATTCATGAGTTCCGGGTAAAGATGTAACAAGCATATGCTCAGTTCCATCAGCCATTGCCAGAAGATTATCTTCATTCTCCGATTCAGAATCTGTATCAGGAATAAAAGAAGAGACAGTTGCGTTTAAATCATTGGCGGGGGAAGTATTTTTTGTAATTAAATTATTCTCGGTGTCTGAATTACCTGAAATACTATTTTCTATTTCTAAAATGTTTTTGTTGGTTTCTACAGTTTGTGTTTGCACTTCTTCTGAAGATTCTAAAACATCATTTGTGAAATCAACTATTGCAACGTTTTCTCTATCCGAAGCACCGGTTTCTGGTTCCTGAACTTGTGAATTTGTGACTTCAATTGCTGAATTTAGTGTAACCGCATTTGTGTTAACATCGGTAGTTTTTGAAAAATCCATAAAGGAGAACAGGCCGGCCAATATCAATATGGATGACAATCCGATTATTCCACCGTAACGAAAACGGTAAAACGAATTGTTCGTGCCAGAACCCGGGATGGAATTTTTTACATTCTCCCAGACGTGCTCCGGTGGATCAAGTTCAAAATCCTTGAACTCATTCCTGAACAGATCATCAATATTTTTATATCCCTGATTCATTAATATACAATTGTATTTAATTTGTTAACTTTTGCCTGCAAGCTTTGTCTTGCTCTTGATAATTGTGATTTTGATGTATTTTCTGAAATATTAAGAATTTCTGCTATTTCCTTATGTGTATACCCCTCAATGACATTCAGGTTGAAAACCATTCGATAACCAACAGGTAATTCGTGGATCAGATTGATAAGGTCATTTACCGAAATAGTATCGAGAATCCCATTGTCAGCACTATGCATTGTATCAGCCTTTTCTATTTCAAGATCATTCTGATACTTCAGATTTCTTTTGTAATAGTTGATTGCAGTGTTTACAATAGTCCTACGAACCCAACCTTCTAGAGCGCCATCTCCTCTGTAACTTTTCAGGTTAAAGAATACTTTTATGAAACCTTCCTGAAGTATATCATCGGCCTCCATTTTGTTTTTTGCAAAACGAAAACAAACCCCATACATTTTTGGGGCAAAAAGTTTATAGAACTGCGCCTGTGCTTTAGGCTCATTCTTTAAACACCTTCCGATGAGTTCAGCTTCTGAGTACATTTATAATGGCAGGATGCTTAAAAAAGCACTATTGCCTAACACCTCCTAATAATTTGTAAAATACTACCAACTAACCTGTTAAATCGTAGAGCGCCCAAAAGTAATAAATCTTTTCCAATTAGCAAAATTCATCACAATTATTTTCAAAGAACAAAAATGCCCGAAGACAAAAATTTCCGGCCAAATATGTCTCTAAGACAGGATGGTAGTAAAAATGGTTGCATTAATTTATCCAGAGGAAATTATAGACGAACCAGGAACATTAATCCTTATATGTAAATAATCTACCAAAGCCCACAACACCTGATTCATGACAATTAAAAATCATTTATTACACATCTAAATAAAATAATCTTTAATTTCGCCGCATCAAATTTAAATTCTATAACTATGTTAAAAAGAATATTTTACTTATCTTTCATCCTTGCTATGGTAATGACACTATCAACAAGTTGCAATCAGAATGCTGAAAAGAAAGAAAATAACACTTCGGAATTAAACCCTGCAGAAAAAACAGAAATTCAAAAGAAAGTGGAAATGTATAAAACAGTCAGGCTGACTTCCGACATTTCTCATCTTAGCAACAATCAGAAAGAGATGTTAAAACTGTTGTTTCTTGCGGCACAACAAATGGACAATATTTTCTGGATGGAAAATATTGGGCCGAAGAGCGAGTTCCTGTCATCAATAAATGATTCTTACGAAAAAAATTATGCTGAGATCAATTACGGTCCCTGGGATGAAATGGATAACCTTGCACCATTTTTAAGTGGCTACGGATCTAAACCGGAAGGAGCAAATTTCTATCCTCACGATATGACAAAAGAGGAGTTTGATGCTTTTCCGGATAATGACAAAACAAGTCTTTACACAATGATTAAAAGAGATAAAGACGGCAAATTAAAAAGTGTATGGTATCACGAAATCTTTAAAAAGGAGATCACGATTGCATCAGATTATCTGCATCAGGCTGCCGCCCTCGCTGAAGATGATGGATTCAAAAAGTACCTTGAATTGAGATCAAAAGCATTATTAACTGATGATTACCAACCGAGTGATATGGCCTGGCTTGATATGAAGAATAACAGTATTGATATTGTTATCGGACC